>JAMXLQ010000170.1 GCA_024280975.1 Methanosarcina sp. | reverse complement strand
CTTGAAGAATGGGAAGATACTAAGAATACGCTGCATCTGTTCTTGCAAATCGTGGGAAAGATCAGGCTTGCGCTGTTTCCTAAAATGAACCACTGGTGGCATGTGCCGTTTTATGTTTCAGTACGCGGGCTCACGACTGGTCCTATCCCTTACGAGGACATGACTTTCGAGATGGAGTTTAATTTCCGGGACAAGGGACATGTTTTAAGTATCGAAACGAGCGAAGGAGACTTGAAAACCTTGCCTTTAAAAGGGCTTTCTGTTGCCGTTTTTTATGACAGAGTGTTTTCAAGCCTGAGTGAGCTCGGGATTATAGTAGGCATCAGGCCGGTTCCGTATGATATGCCTGGGGTAAGTACCGAGCCTTTTCCATCCGATTACCGGAATGCGACCTATGACGAAGAATATGTAAACCGGTTCTGGAGAATCCTTGTGCAAGTTTGGTCTATCTTTCAGGTTTTCAGGGGCTGGTTTATAGGAAAAAGCTCGCCTGTGCACTTTTTTTGGCATCACGCCGACCTCGCTCTGACTCTGTTTTCAGGCAGGCCTGCGCCTGTGAAGGAAGGAGCAAACCCTATAGAACTTGAAGCTTCCTCACACGAAATGATAAGCTTTGGGTTCTGGGCTGGAGACCAGAATATAAGGGAGCCGGCTTTTTATGCGTATATGTACCCGCAGCCTATAGGTTTCATGAATGAGCTGCTAAGCCCGAAAGAAGCCTTCTGGAGCCATCAGACCGGGCTTGCACTTCTAATGTATGAAGATGTTCGAAACGCGGCAGACTCGCCGGAAAAAGCAGTTTTGGATTTTCTTGAAAGCGTGTATCAGGCAGGGACAAAAAGGGCAAACTGGGATACTGAGGCTTTCAGGCTTCCGTCATCCGAAACGCAATTTAGAAAGCAATCTCAAAAGCAGCGTAAAGAGCCGGCGGACATACTGGAAAAACTGGAAAGACCTGAGGCCTGAGTTCAAATTAGAAAGATCCCAAGGCCCTTTTCCTTTTCTTTTCCTCATTCTTTCCCTTTAGTCAACTGGAAAACTATTTTCAGTCATCAAGAATTTGAAAAAGCTATTATTTTGTGTAAATTTCAGGAAGCAGGGCTTTTTATGAATTTGGAAATATATAACTGGATATTTATTGTTTAATTTTAAATTAAAGCCTTAAAAATAACTCTTTTACCAATTAAATTGTTTTAATCGTTTTATTATAGGTATATTTATATTTAATCCGGTCAATATTAAGGATACTAATTCATGGATATCTGCAAAACAGTTCGGCAATTATTCCTGAGAAGAAAGGTTCAGTGAAAATTGTAGGCACATGAAAAACCTCAAGTAAGTTTTCAAGATTGAATTCAGGTTAGTGAATTTAGGGTTAAATTCAGGTTATTGAATCAAGGGTTGAATTCAGATTATTAAATCTAAGGGTTGAGTTAAAGTTAGTTAATTTGGGGGTTAAATCTAGGCTACTGGATCTAAGCGTTGAGTTCAGGTTAGTGGATTAAAGGCTGGATCCCTCACTAGAACTTCGAAAATCACAGATTTTAGAACAGAAAATCTAAAAACTGCAGATTTTAGAACAAAACTTTTTCATCACTGTATAAATCACTTTTTCATCCAATTAAGAAATTCAGGAGCACAATTTATGATAAATAGAAAATTTGATAGAATAAAAAAAACTTTTGCTGCTTTGCTGATACTTTGTTTTATACTGTCAGTAATAACTACGTCAGCAAGTGCTGCTGGTGATAGCAAGAGCAAAGATGGCTACAACGATGGCTATCGAAAAGGTTACGAGGATGGGAACAAACAGGGTCAAAAAGACTGCAATCAATACGGCAGCAAAGAAGCCCTCTCTAAAATTCCTACCCCTCCCAATAACTCCCAGTGGACCAAATATTACAAAGATAGCTACAATAGAGGCTACCAAAAAGGATACATCGACGGCTACAACGGAAATAGATATACATGCTTGAAATAACGGGCAAAAAGCTTTGAAAACTAGCCAATATATTTATTTTAACTTTTTATTAAAATAAAAAATAACACTAAAAGAAATATTTATTTACAATTTCTACACAATTATTTGTGATCAATAGCATAAGAGTGTATAAATATGAAAAAAGTGCTCAATGAGCCTGTTTCAAAATCGTGTGCATTTAATTTCATCTGAAGCAATCTTGAGACGTGCTCATTATAGCAAATTCATACTGGGTTATGGGGGCGAGTCATTGAGAAAATCCGAAAAACGGATCTGATCTATACTCGGAGAGATTTTAAGAATTTTATGCTCAAGATTTTTTGCAACTGATCCCATAGCCTCAACTTACATACTGGATTTACTGATAGAGATGAATCTGAGATTCTATATTCTTTGCACTGCTGCTTTCGCTTTAGGAGTACCTGCTTTACTCACTTTAGGGGTACCTTTCTTAGCTGACAGCAACATCACTGCAACGATTCACGGGGCAACTTATGCGTGGGATACCCTTGAACCCCTCAATGACACTGTGATCGATATTAATACTAATCCTCCTCAATCAATAGTGGCAAAAGATGGTTCATATTCTTTTGAACTGGGACCTGGAGACTATGTTATTAAAGCCAGCTATTATAAGAATGACACTTTAGTCTATTCAAAACAAACAACTTTAAAAATTGAAGATGAAGGGAACTACGTCTTCGATCTCCTGCTTTATCCAGTCTCCGAAAACCCTGTAAAAGGGAAAATTGAAGATAACGTAAATGGTGTTAATACTGTTAGTCCTACCGAAAAAACCAGGATTGACTCTTCTACTGGCAGTAACTTTTTTGCTAAGACTGTCTCTTCTGCTATAAGTTACCTGCCAGTAGCCCTTATGCTTCTTCTGCTCGGCGGAGGTTATAAACTTTCCAGAAAGCACAAGAAGATGACAAAAAGCAGGTCCCAGCTAGGGAAATTTAATATTTCCGGATTTTTAGCAAAATTCCCAGGTAGAAGCCCCGACTCTAGAGTGAGATCGGAGTTTGAAAACATTGGACAAGCAGTCTCCATTACAGAGCCAATTATAGAACCTGTAGATAATTTCGAACTTGAAACTGCTGCTCTAAAAAACCCTCCTCTATCTACGGACCTGCGTGAAGTCCTTGATATTGTTCGGGGCCATAGGGGCAGGATTACGCAAAAGGATCTGCGTAGCAGGCTGCAGTATTCCGAGGTAAAAGTCAGCCTCCTACTTTCAGAGCTGGAAAAGAGAGGATTGATTAAGAAGCTCAAGCATGGGCGTGAGAATATTGTGACTTTAACAGATGAGGAACGCAAGGGACGCTAAATTTATATGACTCAACAATAATAACATCATGTAACGGAAAAAAGAAGAAAATCAGGGGGAGTTCACTTTATTCCTCAGGGCGGAGAATTCGTGACTCTCCCCAGTTTCTAAGCAGTAAGAACTTTACTGTTTTTTCAGTAAGAACTTTATTGTTTTTTACCTTACTGCTTCTTTAATCTAGGTTATTTTCTTTTTCATTCAAATCATTGTTTTTTAATCCAAAGGGATGCTCATTCAAATTATTGTTTTTTAATCCAAAGGGATGCATGGTGAAGTAATTATTGTCCTAATTTATATTGTCCTAATTTACAGCCAACTAGGATCATTTGTTTCAGTAATGTCCGTTATACTCGCCATAGAATTCGTTATAACCACTGAACCATTCTATATACATTCTGAACCATTTTATATAAGACATGTTCCATCTCTTGTAGTCTCCCCCGTGTTTCTTATGTTTCCATTCATTTCTTTCGCGGTCCCACTTTCCCCTTTCGCGGTCATATTTTCTCTTACCGTTGTCCCAGTTTCTCTTCTCATTGTCCCATATGTTCTTGTGATCGTCCCATTTATTCCTGTCATGATTGTCAAATTTGTTCCTGTTGTCATCTCTTTTATTCTTGTCATTATCCCAAGGTGCTGCACTTACTGATGCAACCGTCATTGACAGTACAAAACAGACTGCCAGGAAAATTCCCAGTATCTTTTTTATTTTCAACATATACCTCACTCCAAAAATTTATTTAAAACTTATTTTTTTCTATTTTCTAATTATTACCTGCTTA
>JAMXLQ010000169.1 GCA_024280975.1 Methanosarcina sp. | reverse complement strand
AACTCTCTGAGAAGAAGCGTTTCAACCATCGAAGTCTGGCCCCCGTCAACGGTTTCCTGAAGCAGACTTCCGCTTACCTGGGCAAGGGCTATATACTTGTCAAGGAGTCTCAGATTAAGGATAAGTTCAAGGGCAAGCTCTGCGTCCCTGCGTGAGTAATCGACGAATTTTTTGAACTTGTCCCCCGTATCAAGCCAGTATTCTTCCATCTCAAGAGGAGGCACATCCAGTTTTTCACGGTTCAAAAGTTCCTTTGAAACTGCACGCAGGGTGTACTGTTTCAGACTGAAAGCTCTTCTTACCAGAGGAAGTGCGTCCACAACCACACGACCTTTCACTTCGGTGCGGGTGATAAGCCCGAATCGCCTGTAACCTATTTTGCTACCATCCCGACCAACAATAGGATTTATTAATTCTCCTTTCGCAACTAGAGTTTTGACTCTGTCCGTTATATAAGGAATATCGAAATCCTGGTGATTATATCCCACTACAATGTCAGGGTCGTACTCACAGAAAATCTTGAAAAATTGATTTAGCATCTCAGTCTCGTCCTTGCAGGGACAAACATCGGAATTCAGACCTTCCACATGTTTTGCCAGAAGCACAAGAGTTTTATGCCCTTTATACTCCGGCTCGAAGGAAAAGCTGATCATGACTATAGGGGAAACGTCCGGAGAGGGCATTCCTCCATCAAGAGGCAGGCACTCGATATCGAAAGCTAGATACTTTAATGGAGCAATGTTAAGATTTTCAACTTTATTGAATCCAGATGCAAGGATTGAAGAGTCACATGCAAAATTCTCGCATCGAAAACTGCCTGAACTGCTAGTCCGGATATATCTTGAAGGGTCAACTGGGTTTCCTTCTGCAGATACCCAGACCATGCCTCCGAGATCTCTATCAATTAAAAAACGATTTCGGAAGAGAATATCAGTCTCATAGACTTCCCATTTGCCTTTAGCCCTCAATACTTCCTGTAGCTTCAGAATCTCGTCCCTTATCTCGGGAACCTCTTTGGGCAGGTGGGTAGTAACCCTGAGCATCTTTATTTTTGTTTTTTGATATCCGATAGGCTCGAATTTCTCAACAATTTCGACTTTTTTAACTTGCGCAAAAGTGTCTTTGATAAGCCTGGCTACGGCATGAAGGTCTCCAGAGGCCTTGAGATAAAAATAAGGCTCAAAATTGGGAACAAAACAGCAAACGCTCCTCCCGTCCGCTCCTCTGCCAAAGAGGCGGATTACGGGACTACTGTCATTAACGACTTCATAGTCTGCATCCAAGATCTGGAAATCCATAGGCATGGTTTAGGTTTTTAGATAGACATATAACTTTTGTTGTAGTTTTGAAAAACGGGATTCTATTTTTGAGAGAGCCTGTAGAATTTAAGATGAAAATCGAAGACTTTCAAGTCAAAAATCTCAAAACCGAGGCGGAATTTGCAATCATAAATATTGTTATCATAAAACTTCTTTACAATATGTATACAAGTGGAATTTATTATACTTCAGGTTTATAGATCTGTTTATGCAATTGCAAGGGGATACCTGTGATAGAAATAAGAAAATTATCCAGATCCTTTGGAAACCTGCTTGCTGTTGACAATCTTGATCTTGATGTTGAAAATGAGATTTTTGGTCTTCTGGGTCCCAATGGAGCAGGCAAAAGTACGACAGTTATGATGCTTACAACTCTGCTAAAACCCAGCAGCGGCACTGCAAAAATCTGCGTATACGATATAGTAAAAGAATCAAAAAAAGTAAGGTCAAAGATAAGTTATGTTCCACAGGATATGGCGGTGGACCGGAAACTCACAGGCAGGGAAAATGTACTGCTTTATGCAAAGCTCTATGGGATTCCTGACAAAAACTCAAAAGTGAATGAAGCGCTTGAAATGATGGAGCTTTCAGACCGTGCAGGCGACCTTGTATCAACATATTCAGGAGGAATGAGAAGGCGCCTTGAACTTGCTCAGGCCCTTGTACATGAGCCTGAGGTTCTGTTTTTGGATGAACCCACCCTTGGACTGGATGTGAGTGGCAGAAAGAAGATATGGGAACATATCAGGATGCTTAAGGCCAAAGGAATGACTATCTTCATGACCACTCATTACCTTGAAGAGGCAGAGAAGTACTGCAACAGAGTTGCTATTATTGATAAAGGGAGAATTGCGGTTGTTGGTTCTCCTGATAACTTGGTAATCTCCATAGGGGAAGATACCTCCCTTAATGACGTTTTCCTTGAGAACGTTAAAACCCCTGAAGAGCAGGCAGGGTTCAATTCAACTCAGTTCAGAAACCTTCTGAGGCGGAGATGATGAGAGCGGTATTCTATTATTTTGAAAGGGACCTCGTAAAATGGCTAAGAGGAAGGGTTACTGTTATTTCTTCTCTCGTAATGCCGGCAGCTTGGCTGGTATTTGTAGGGCTTGCCCTGCCAACAAAGTTTACGGACAATTATCTAGAGTTTATTACCCCTGGCATTCTTGTCATGACTATGCTCTTTTCTTCTCTACAGGGAGGGTCTCTTATGATTTTCGATAAAATACTGGGTTTTTTGAATAAGTTCCTTGCCATGCCCTCGCCAAGAGAAAGCATGCTGTATGGAAAAATCCTATTTATCAGCGTAAGAGGCTTGATGCAGGCAACTGTAATACTCCTGATAGCTGCTCTTCTTGGGGTAAGGATATTGAACCCTGTGCAGATAGTTTTAATATATCTCACACTGTTTTTGTTTTCGGCATTTTTCTCTGCTCTCTCAACTATGATAGGACTGTACTTAAGTGACCATGACAGCTATTCGGCTGTTAACAGCATGATCAGCATGCCTTTATTCTTCACCAGCAGTGCACTCATGCCATATGATGTCATGCCTGCCTGGTTGAAGACTCTGGCCAAGCTCAATCCGGTAAGTTACGCAATAGATAGCACAAGAATGCTGTTTGAAGGAGGAATACCTGTTCAGGGACTCATAAGTCTGACTATAGGAGCCGGAATTATGGTAATTCTTGGGACATATCAGTTTAGGAAGGCCTGTGTATGAGAAAAAGAGAAAAAATAAAGAAAAAAAATAGAGAAATAAGAAGAAAGATAGAGAATAAATAAAAAAGAAATGAAAAAATCGAAAGAGAATAGAAAAAGTGAAAAAGGCAAAAAATAAAAAAGAAATAGAAATCTAAATCTTTGAGATTTAGACTCGCTTAATGTTCATGTTGATTGCAACTTCTGCAATATCAGCACTGTATTCCGAAACTCTTCTGAGACTTTCCAAGATCATGCTAAGTTCAATATTGCCTGAACCTTCGCAGTTCTGCGGCTCTAGAGAAACTCCGAACTGGGAAACTTTCTTGGCCTCTACGACGATTTTGTTAATAGCCTGTAGGTCTTCTTCCGTCATCGAATCTATTGAGCTTTCGAAAACTTTGCAGGAAAGTTCAGCCATCTTGAAGATGGGGTCATCAGCGTTGATTCCGGAGTCCATTTTCAGGACACTTTTTGCTATCTTTACAGCGTGATCTCCGACGCGCTCAATGCTTTTCGTAATAAGTCTATATCCTAGGCACTCTCTGGGATGCCGAATTCCGATCTTTTCAGAGAGCTCGATATCTTCTATTGAAGCTTTGAGCTGGCGGACAGCAAGAAGATAAAAGCGGTCTACATCGTCGTCTCTCTGGATGACATCTTCAGCGATTTCCACATTATGATCTCTGAGAGCAGCCATGGAATCTTCAAGCATGGAAAGCACGAGACCATACATGTTTTTAATTACCCTGGTAAGTGGAAGGTCATTATAGTTCAGAAGGCACTGGAAGACCAGTTCATTCCGAGATTCTTCTATAAGTTCAAGCCCTATCAACTTCTGACGCACAGAATCCTTGATGAACTTGCGGTCATAGGCGCTGAAGCCTTTTTTGGTAGTTAGCCTGATAACATCATAGCCCACAAGATAATGAGAAATAAGAATCCTGAGATTATTCTCTGCACTGTCGGCGTGAATATAATCGATAGTTGCGTTGATGGCGGAACGTTCCTTTGAAACTGCACTGGAAGAAACAAGCAGGGTTCTGTTAGGCATAGGCGTAAGAGTAAGGGTATCCCCGGCCTCAAGCCCTATATCCCGGACCCATTTTATGGGGAGAGAAACAATATAGGTAGAATTTCCTGTAAACTGAACTTTTCTTTTATCCTTGGTAATAAATAAACCCCCTGAGGGTATTCTAATTAATCTTGAAGGAACTATATAGAGGAAGGTAATATATAAAGGTATCTTGAAAATGGGACGCTAAATTGAGAAATAAAATATAAGAATCCTGTCTAACGATGGTATATAGGATTAATTATTGAATCATAGAAAACCATAGAGTCGCACTAAAAATCCGAGATAAAAGGAAGTATAAACCAAAATTATGAAAAAGATCTTTTCCCATAAAACCTCTTTTTTCGCAATTAATTAGAGGATTCTGTAAATATTCTAGCTGATTATTTTCCAGCAAATGAGAGAAAACTAATTAGATTACGCAAAAAATGCAAAAATGGAAAAAAGTATAAAAAGTTATTGAAAACCTAGACTTATTAAGGGACATATAACTTCAAGATTAACTTAAACTTATAAAATGTGTTATTATAGGCGTTGTATAAGGAATAGAAATGATAATAAAATAAATGGGGCCGATTAAAGAGAAACCAGGCCTCAATGCAGGTTAAATTTCACTTTTGCTTATGTTAGAGATTCCCCAGTCTCTATCCTGTTCATGTAACTCCTTTTGAACTCAATGTATTGTTTAGCGATCTCTTCTGCCTTTTCCTGGCTAAGAACACCTTGGGCTCGTTCAAATACCTTACCTTCCTCTTCTTCTATGTGATGATCTATGCTTTGTTTAAGTTCACTGATTTTAGCAGTCCATTCTTCGTCTCTCTCGTCCATACCTTCTATTTCGTATATCAGAACTTTTGCCTCATTGTGTTCTTCGTAGGCATGACTAACAAGCTCACTTAATTTATCTTCCCCTTCAAGTACCGGATAAAAAAATTTCTCTTCTCCCATCATATGCGGATCAGCTTTAAGCTTTACTTTTAAAAAACTTACCTTTGAGCTATCACGCAATGCCTGCTGGAGAAGATCAGCCATCTGATCATGTTCTGCTTTTAGAATATCATAAATTGTTTCCATAGTCCCCCCCTCGTTTGAGGTATAACAAAGTGTTATTTACAAAAATATAAATATATAACTACAAACCCTAATTTACAAAAAAAGTAATGTCAGAGAACACGGATTTTGGTTCTCACTTACCTAACCATGCTTACCAGAAATAAGTGCTTTTAAAAATAAACCATATAAACTAAGTAGTTCAAAAAAGATATCGTATGTATCTTCAGATGTACCCAAATATTGCCTTAACAGTCTAAAGATGTTACCTTTTTCCAGCTATGTTGTCTTGCCTGTCCTATAGCAGGAATGAAAGCCTGAGTTTTCAATTTGCGTACCTGCTTTATGAGGCTTCCATTCCTGGATCATATCTTCGGAGATTGTGGACAGAAACGGTTTTTGTTTTTCGGTCCTGAATCTGAAAATGCTCAGGTTTCCATCCCTTTCAAGATAAGCAGCCTCAACTTCCCCCAGAATTCTGACTCCCTTCTTTTATGCCTGTAATTCCAAAGCCTATAAGGGACGATTCGCCATTGCTGTAGTTGTGATCGTTGGCTTTTTTATTCAGTCCGTTACTTGAAAATGATGACTCCGGTTCTTTTCCGATAACGACTGTATTCTTGCCCGAACTACACCTATTTCAACGATCAAAGACTTGGAAATCCAAAGAAATGCAGTTGTTTTGAGGAAAAATTACTGGATTTTTCTGACCTGCTCTCTGGTAATTTCTAACCCATTTTTCGGCGGAATTAACTGCATGCAGAGATTCTCAATATTCCTGGCCATGTTTTAAGGATATATTGGCGTACTCTCTTAGTACATGGTTCCTAGCTTTTTCAATAATAATTAATATTAAGAATATATTATTCTATTATGTTTATATAATTTGTAATTATATTATTGATTGTACTTTCTGGCAATTAAACTAAAACTATCTTTCTCTAAACGAAAGCAGGTTGGAATAACTGTCAGATGTAACAATAGAAATATAAAAAAGAATAAAATAATAACCAGAAAATAAAATATAGGAAACTAGGGGGTAAATATATGGGAGGATTTCCATTTTTTAGAAACAGATTCGATGGTTGTGGCGGATTCTTTGGCGGCTGTGGTGACGGCTTCTTTGGACGCGGTTGCGGAAGGGAGCGCGAGGCTTGCTGCATAACAGCAGTTCGTGCCTGCAAGATTAAAGGCGACGGCTTCGACGGCTTCGACGGCTTTTTCTAAGCAGTTGTTTAAGCAGCTTTCTCTTAATAGCTGACTGCTGATTAATCAACCACAAATTAGATAGACAGATACAAAACGTAAAACCAAATCAACCCATTTGTAAATAGTCCTCCGGGACATAGAAGCAGGAGAACCTTAATTGCATCAGAACCTTGAAATGTATTGAAAGGTTTCTCCTGCAATTAACCAGTATCCCTCAAGAAGGACCAACAAATAAACCTCATCTCATTTTATTCATCCACAATAGTTGCAAGAATTCAGTATTTTTATGGAGGAAAATCACTGGATTTCTCTGACTTGCTCTCTGATAATTTCTGACCTATTGCTCCCTGATAGTTTCTGATCTATTGCTCCCCGATAGTTTCTAACCTGTTGCTCTCTGACAGTTTCAGATTTGTTTTTCCGCACTAATTAACTGCATTCAGCGGTAATTGTTTATCAGGTGGGATTTTCTGGCCTGCCTTCGGCGACCTCCCCTCTTGGGTGCATGTGCATAGACCAGATGCCCACCTACCTTTTTTGTTAGCTGTACGGCATGTAATAAATTTATGATAAAATCATTATATATTTAGAAGAATGCTATAACATTGGACAGTACCCATTTGGTATTAATAAGAATGGGCTTTATTCCTGATACTCAATGTTGTAGCTATTAAACATATTATCGGGGGGAATATTATTGAGATTTAAAAATTTCTGTATAGCTAGTGCAGCTATCTTGTTGCTTACGGCCACTGTTTTAATAAGCGCCGCTCAGCCTGCCAAACTTGAGCAAGCCCAAGCAAGACTTAGTTCTAACTCTAGCTGGAAAGATGTGGAGCAGGCTATGGGCCGACCGGGAACACTAATGTCTGGCGATGTTTTCAAGTTCAGCATGCCTAGAAGCGACCTGAATGTCAAGATCGAAAACGTTACGGTTGATCCAGCACTTGCACTTGGATCATGGGTAGCCTTTAAAAATGAGGGAAACACATCAATGTTAATGGGGGATCTAGTACTGAAACTGGATGAGGTTAACCCAGTAATGCAGATGCTACAACAAAGAGGCATAGAGCAGACGGCACTACATAACCATCTACTCGGTGAGTCTCCAAGAGTTGTGTACATGCATATCTCCGGCCATGGAGATCCAGTCTTCATGGCAAGAGCGATTAATGAATCCCTCGCTTTAACAAAAACGCCAATTAACGCTCCGATATCTGCTCAGTCTATGAATAGTAGCAGCCTTGATACAGATATGCTCAATAAGACGATTGGAGCAAAAGGAAAATACAATGGTGGCGTCTATCAGTTTGGAATCCCAAGGAACGAAACAATAACGGATACCGGTATGGAAGTACCTCCATCTATGGGTGTGGCTACAGGAATAAATTTCCAACCTCTTGGCAACGGCAATGTTGCAATTGCCGGGGATTTCGTACTGACTGCTGATGAGGTTAACCCTGTAATAAAAACAATGGGAGATAATAATATCAGTGTAACTGCCGTTCACAACCATATGATCTATGAAGAGCCAAGGTTGTTCTTCCTTCACTTCTGGGCAATGGGAGACCAAAACAAACTGGCCAGTGGGCTTAAAGAAGCGTTAGATAAAACTAACAGTTCTCAGCCTGGATAAACCAGGCTTTTCATTTTTTCCTGTGATATAACACCTTTAATTTCAATTATTCTGGGAAGTATTCCGAAAAATGACCGCATTAAAGGCTCTAGGATCAAAAAACTTTCAGAGTTTAAGATGAAAAAGTTTGATACGAGAGGTGCGATTTGAACGCAAAAATTGCCTGTAAAATATGTGAGAGTTTAAAATTAATTGTCTAGGATATATCCTGTAATGAGAAAATAAGACAGACTTAGAGTAAAATAGTTTAAGACTATGAACAAAAATTTAGATGTCCGGGGCGGACATTGAACAGTGATAGGTAGGGAATATTTTCATATAGAAAAAATTATTGCGTAGATGCCTTGGATGTGATCACGGGTTTACTTGTTGGTTTTGCGATGCGCACCAGCAGTTTCACCA
>JAMXLQ010000168.1 GCA_024280975.1 Methanosarcina sp. | reverse complement strand
CAGTAAAATGCGATATCTTTATATATTAGATATTAAATTGAAATCACTACGTTATTATAAGAACGAGTTTTCTAAGCTTTACTGTTTTGTTAATGATTTTTTTCTTGTACATAGTCATGGGCTAATACAAGGATTTTGTTGTAAAATCTCGGTTTTTTACTATTTTCAAATACGAACATTTACGTGAAAAAGTTCGTATGTTAAAGCATCCTGCAAAATCTAAAGATAAACTTATCAACATAATCCGTAAATATGTTCCGTCTCACAACTTATTAATATATTTGATAAACGTTGTGTGAATGGACACAATTTGTCACAATTCTTCACTTAACGAAAGACGCATGGAATCTTTTTAAATGAATAAGAAAGATAATTAATTAGAAACTTAGATTCTATGCCCATCAGCTTCTTATTTTCCTTTTGTTTTTAAAAGTAAGCTGTGGGAGGTAGAGTATTTTGTAATCACATTTGAGGGGTTAAAAAGTTATGATTTCTAGAAAAGTAAACCTGGAACATTTAGATGAGTCTAAAAAGTATCGTGTTGGAGCATACAGTGCCAGATATCTTCCAAAAACGGTAGAAAAAGGAATTCCAAAGTACGAATTTCCCGAAGAAGGAATGAGTCCAAGAGCTGCTTATCAACTGGTACACGATGAACAGAGCCTCGATGGCAATCCTTTCCTGAATCTGGCAAGCTTTGTCAATACATGGATGGAACCTGAAGCGGATAAGCTTGTCATGGAAAATATTAATAAAAATATCATAGATATTTTTGAATATCCTCAAACTGACAAAGTTATTCACAAGAATATTGTGAACATTCTTGGGCGCCTTTTTAATGGGCACCACACTGAATTCGTGGGCACAGCAACAGCAGGCTCTTCAGAAGCTATAATGCTAGGTTTGCTGGCTCACAAATGGAGCTGGAAAAACTCAGGAAGAGGCACAGGTAGACCAAACATAATTTTTGGAAACGATGCTCACGTTTGCTGGGATAAATTTGCCAAGTACTTTGACGTCGATGCTAGAAAAATTCCTATAAACAAAGATGAGCGTACAATTACAGCAGCTGCTGTCTCGGAGCAGATTGATGAGAACACAATCTGTGTTGGTTGTGTTCTGGGAACAACTTTTACCGGAGAAATTGATCCTATAAAGGACATTAACGATTTGCTTGTGGAATACAAGAAGAAAAAGGGTTGGGATATACCCATCCACATAGATGCTGCAAGTGGCGGCTTCATATTGCCGTTTACCGAACCTGATTTTAAATGGGATTTCAGACTGGAAAGAGTAAAATCGATAAATGTTTCAGGGCATAAATACGGATTGACTTATCCAGGCCTTGGATGGTTGATTTTCCGTGACGAAAGTGATCTTCCCAAAGACCTTATTTTCCATGTAAATTACCTTGGAGAAATGGAAGATTCGTATACCCTGAACTTTTCGGGAGGGAGTGCAATGGTTGTGGCCCAATATTACAATATATTGCGATTCGGCAGAGCTGGCTATACCGGAATAATGAAGAATATCCTTGAGATTTCCCAAAATCTCGCCGAGAGAATTGACAGATTGGGCCGTTTCGAAATGCTAAACAATGGAAAAAGACTTCCTATAATTGCTTTCAGACAAAAAGAGGAAACTAGCTATTCCCTGCAGCAACTCTCGTATAAGCTGAGGGAAAGGGGCTGGATAGTTCCCGCCTACTGTCTTCCGAAAAATGCTGAGAATCTTGAGATAATGCGCATTGTTGTAAGAGAAAACTTCACATCGGACATGGTGGCTATTCTTGTCAACGATATCGAAAACGCATGTCAGTTTCTTGAAAACGGTAAAAAATCTGGAACAAAAAAACCCTGCCCACCTGAAGACGGTCTGGCCCGTATTTGCTGAAGTTTTACATTTCAGCCAGATGATTTTTAGAAAAAGATGGTCCTAAAGACCAAAGTAGTTTAGAGTGTATCTTAAAGTTGAATTTGAAATTGACAATGACCACTATCCAAATGTAGAATTGATTTGAATTTTAAGACAGCCTCTAAGTTAGTGACTTCTTGATATTTATGATTTTACAGAAAAACTTGTACACTAACAATCTTTCACTTTGAGGGAGTAAGAGACACCTGTTTGCTCATCAGTTTCAGCTTCTTGATTTCTGAGATAGTTGCCTGAGATTCTTTGTAAATTTTGTCTTCATAATAACTTATTATTTCATCAACCGGAGCGGAAAGAGTATAAATCTGTGTTGGTCGCCCTTTTTCAAGCCTTTTTTCTGAGCGCACACTAACCCATGACTGATTGTGCATTAACCTTATTGCAAGACTAATTTCAGGTTGCCTTAATCCAGTACTCATTTCAATTTCCTGGGACGAAGCTTCGTCTACATTCATAAGATATGCCATAATTTTAGCGACATCTCTGGACATCCCGATAGTTTTTAACGTTTCAATAAAAATTAGGTCGTCTTCGTCTAGTACTTTTACTTCATAATTTTTCATAATAACCTCTGATATTCTAGTTTTATGAATATTTGAAGAATAATAACCATTAATGCTACGACTCTGTCACACAGGAGGAAAGAGGGCTGGGAAGAAGTCATAATATCAAGCATTCATACCATAATTATAACTGTATAAAACGAACAGATATAAGAAACTTGCTAAGTTTTTGATACTTCACTTACACTTTATGTTTTTCCACTTAAAAAACAGGTTTAAACGCTCATTAATCATGAGACAATTCACAAACACATAGACAATGTGAGAAAATTTTCCCGAAAAGGGCAATTCTCATTATAAAAACCAAACAATAAAACAGAAATCATACTTTTAATATCACTTTTTTAACACAAATATCTCAGTTCCACATACTGAGAGCAAAACGAAATTTTTCTGAATTCTACAGAAAACCTGTAACTTTAGAAAATCCATAGGTTTTACCATAAAACCTATGGATAAACCACGAAGCAAATTTACATAAGAATCAGTACACTATCCTTCAAAAATATGGCGTTGTCTCCGCGTTATTGCCAAGTAATTTGCAATGGATTTCTTTCCACTAACCGTCGATAGGTATACATCGGATAACCGACCATCAACCCTCCTGTAACATGCATATTTTCCGGCAGCTTCAAAATATCAAGCAGTGGCTGATAGCCGATGGCGGCACAAGCGTTAAAAATCCAGTCCAGTAGGTTCCGAGACCGATTGAAGGCGCGTAAAGTTCCGCATAAGCTAGTGTGGAGAATACATAGGTTTCACCCTATATCGGTATTACTAAAAAAGCCAAATTAATTCAGGATGAAAAATCTCTCTGATCCATAATTTCTCCATCCACAAGCCTAATAATTTTATCAGCTTTTGAGGCTAAATCTTCGTTATGAGTAACTACAATAAATGTCTGATTATATTCTTTATTCAAATGCCTTAGTAGTTCATAGATCATATCACCCGTTTTTGTATCAAGATTGCCTGTGGGCTCATCCCCTAGCACAATTGTGGGGGAACAGCTCAGAGCTCTTGCTATTGCAACCCTCTGATTCTGCCCTCCTGAAAGCTCACTTGGCTTGTGATCCATCCGATCTTCAAGTCCGACGGCTTTCAAATTTTTTTTGGCGGTTCCTGTTGCTTCTTTCCTGTTTTTTCCCGCAATCAAGAGTGGCATCATCACGTTTTCAAGTGCTGTGAAATCCGGAAGCAGATGATGATACTGGAAGACAAAGCCAAGCATCCTGTTCCTCATCTCGGAACGTTCTTTGTCCGACATTTTTGTTACATTATTTCTATCTATTAGGAGGGTGCCTGAAGTCGGAGTATCCAGAAGGCCTATTAAATGCATAAGTGTGCTTTTGCCTGAACCCGATGGCCCTGCAATAGCTACAAGTTCCCCTCTCATAATCCTCAGATCCACATTGTTGAGAGCATAAAATTCCGTTCCATCTTTATAGATTTTTGTCAGGCCTTTAAGCTCGATAATTGGACTTTTTTCTGTCATACTTTTCCTACCCTTATTTGAATTATTGATATTGTGACAGTTACGCAGTTACTGCTGCTGTTTTTCCAGTTTAACTGATAATGTAAACATGTATTCAGGAACTTTCTCTAGCTTTTACAGGATCAAGTT
>JAMXLQ010000167.1 GCA_024280975.1 Methanosarcina sp. | reverse complement strand
TGTCGTATAAATAATTATCCACATATGTGACGCATATGTGTTACATCAGTGGTATAACAAGATGCGAGAAAACAAATATATCGATGTGGCACATATGTGTCACAGATGGCTGAAAAGGCTCGAGATTCTACTAAACACGTTAGATTCAACAATTATCTAGTGAAAGAGTTAAACAGATACGTTGGACCTGATAACGATTTCAACACATTTTCGGATGTAGTAATTCACGCTTGCACACGACTCATCATCGAATTAAAATATGAAAATGAAAACGAAACGGCGTTAAGCACACTCCTAAAAATACTTGAAACTCAGGAAGGAAAAGAGCTTTTCGATAAAATAATAAAAGAAAAAAATAAACAAACTTCTAAAAAACAGCCCATTACTATTGTTGAAGATATATACGTAGAAGATGAAGACACCGAATTTTAAACATTTGTATAAACCCTGATTAAAAATCACCAAATTTAAATATCTATTTTTATAAACTACTTTATGCGATTTAACTCCAGATTTAAACCGCAGGAGTAGTTACCACGTATATAAAAATTGTTTGCCCCTGTTGTGGGCAATCTGCTTTAAGCCGGGTAACAATTCACTGTCAAAGGACTACAAAAAATATAAACAGTGATGCAGCCCAAAGAATGGTAGTAAAAGATATAGATGTAAAAGAAACAGTAGCAATAGAAGACCTCGCAAGAGATGCTATCTCTGCATTGAGATCTTATATAACAGATGGTATACGCATAGAAGAGCTCTGTATACTGCTAAAAACGAAATTTGGTATCGCAAAAGCGTACTGCTGCGATGTCATAGAGCAAATAAAAATCGAACTGGACCTATATTGCCCTGACAGAGAACACCTCTACTATGTAAACGCGTAAAATCAGTACTCACAACGGAAGAGGTTTTCCATCAAGAATATGGTCTTCCGCCGTGAGCATCCCTAGTTTTTCCAAGTAATATATAATTATTTTTATATTTAGATAATAACTACAAATACGTTATTGTGATTAAACGCATTATATAATAGCTGCAATCGTGTTTACAGGAATTATAGGTGCTATCTTGGGTCCGTTTATCTGCCGTTGCTTCCGGATAAAAGATAAAGTTGCAGTCGGTGTTGCAATTGGCACTGCATCTCACGCACTTGGGACAACAAGGGCAATAGAACTTGGAGAAACCGAAGGGGCTATGAGCGGGCTTGCAATTGGGATTGCAGGCTTGATTACGGTTTTTCTGGTTCCCCTACTGCTTTACGTTTTCAAGCTTATATCCTAAGCGGCAAATGGCTTTAATCTTAAAATAAGTAAAATTTATAGTTTAGGGCGCAAATATTTGCACTTTAACCGATGTTTCAATAGCACTTCTTCGGCTACCGAAAACTCGTATACATTCTCGTCTGCCACTGACCGCTCTGCATCTTTTTTCTTATAATCCTTTTTGCCATTCCCACATAGATTTCCCTTATCTGGGGTATGAGCATGGAAAACCCTACTATATCGGACAGGAATCCCGGAGTTAGAAGGGCAAAGCTGCCAATTAGCACGAAGAGCCCGTGCAGGAGTTCATTTCCGGGCATATATCCTCTGTTCGTTGCCTCCCGGATCTCACGGAGCACACGTAAACCCTGGGACTTTGCCAGATAAGCACCCATAATTGCAGTTTATCAGGATAATAAGCACGGTATTTAAAGCCCCGATCATTCCCCCTATCTTGATGAGTAGGTAAAGCTCAATAACAGGAATAACTAGGAAAATCGAGAAGAGTTTAAAAAAAACATGCTGATCATTTTTCTGGATTTTGAATTATATTAGTACTGATTCATACTTATTAAAGTTACCAAATACATTTTCAACGACTGAAATACAATTTAAATCTATAGTGAGAAGCTACGTTTTTTACTTATTTCTCTTGTCATTTTCTTAATATCTCTATTCCCATGAGAGCTTTATGAATAAAGCTTAGTTAATTGATACATTGATTGATACAGGTAGGACTGAAGTATAATATCAAAATGATGCTATCAAGATGATATGCTTTTTATTGACTTTCAATTTGCTTTCTTGAGACCATATTTGCTTATTCCTTGACCTATCTTTCTTCTAGGGTCTCCATTTCTATCCCTTTTTAATTTATCAGTTAATTCTTTCTTTTCACCTGAAAAGAATAATCATTGTATCTTTATAAATACTTATTTATTTTAATAGCCCCTCTTGTTCTAACATAGCTACTTTTATCTTGCAAAGCTTGTTTTGCCAAGAAAATTCTGTTGCTTTAAGCAGGCAGCTGTTTTATTTAGCGATACATAGGGATAGTCTGTTATATGATAGTATAATATTATGTTCGTAATCTAACGCACAGCTAAGAAACTAAAAGCACTATTAAAGAACTAATATTATACCCGGGAGTTTACGCACTACTCACTCACTAATATATCCTATTAAATGTAAAATATACTCTGGATGTTACAATGATAATTTTACTTATTCCCTAAAAAAGGCGTTTATTTTTCTGAGGTGCCGGATATATGGACTTCGATGAAGTTGACGACTTCGTATATAATGTTATTGGAATGATCGGATCTAATCCGAAAAATCTATGCTCTGCGGTTAATTTTGCCTTGGAACTGGCGGAAAAAAAATCCTTCTCCCCCAAAATTTTGCTTGACCTTGCCAATGCCTGCAAGCAGCAGAAAATGGTCATGGAAGAATATGTTTTCGCAAAAGCCTGTTTCATAAGGGCTTCCGGAAAACTCCGAGAGGATGCCTGCTTTGCACTGGGTACTGCAGCGCATATTCTGGGCTTTTCCCTTGAAGCAAAGGCAAGCTATCTGGAGGTTCTAAAAGAAAATCCAGAAAATGAAGATATAAGGTGTGCCTATGCCGAACTTCTTTTAGAACTTGGAAAGACTGAGGATGCTGAAAAGGAGTATAAAACGGTACTTGAAGCCTCTCCAGAGCATGTAAAAGCGAATGCAGGGTATGCTTACCTCCTGACAGAGTATGGGTATGGAAGAGAAGCCGAAGAGTACTATTCAAGAGCGCTTAAGTTTGGTCCTGATTATGTTCCTGCTAGAGGCGGATATGCAAACCTGCTTTTCGAGATGGGAAGGCTCAGGGATGCGGAAAAGGAATACAGACTTGCAATAGAGCTTGACCCTGAAGATCCAAGTCTCCACCATAACTGCGGAGTTCTGCTCTCTTTCCTGGGGCGTTCCTCAGAAGCTGAAATCGAGTATAGAAAAGCTCTCTCTCTCAATCCCCGACACAGGCGGACTCTTTTTAACTACGGGAACCTCCTTGCAAGAGAAGGTAGGGTCTCAGAAGCCGAAGCACAGTATCTGGAAGCCCTTGCCCTTGATCAAAACGATGCAAAAACCCATTCTAATTACGCAAACCTTCTGGCTCGCTTTGGGAGACGGTATGAAGCTGAAATGGAATACAAGAAAGCGCTCAGTCTGGATCCGGAGAGTGCTGAAGGACATTACAGTTACGGGAATCTTCTTTCGGAGATCGGGCGCTTTTCTGAGGCCGAGGACGAATATAAGAAGGCCCTTGTCTTGAATCCATATTATCCTCCCCTTCACTATAATTACGGTCTTCTTATGAGAAAAATGAGGCGCTTTGATGAAGCCAAAATTGAATACATGAAGGCCATGCAGCTCGATCCGGATATCGGAAGCAAAATGACAGAGACCTGGATCATCCTGGATTAAAATAAAAGTCCGGAACTTTATTTAATATTTCCCTAACCTGTCTTCCTATCAAATAACATCCAACCCCGGCATTTTTCTTTTTTACTTTTAATTAATTCTCCTGAATAGGGTCGACTTATTTGGAACATATTAAAGTAGGTTTATTTAGGAAAATAACAGTTCAATGAGAATAATCTTTGTTTCTGCGTAGGCTTTCTTTTTGCGTGTAAGCTTCTTTTTGAGTAAGTTTTCTTTCATTCCTACTGATTCCCAAAAACGAACAGTTTTACTTCTTCTTTTTCAAGTAGGGCAAAAGCCGCTGCATTCCCTAGCCCCATATAATCTGGGCAGGAAAAAAGGGAGAGTAGTTTTCCGTCAAACCACCACCAGTATCCTTTTTCAAGGGCTGTATGACCTCTTATTATTCTTTTCAGGTTATTTGTCTTTAAAAACCCGTCTACAATATCTGGCCCGAATTCTTTTACAGTCGAACCTCTGGTTGAAGCGGTGATTCCAGGACGTTTCGAAGGATCATTCCAGAGGTAGGAAAAGGCTTCTTCCTTCCTTATATCCTCAATGCTTCCAATTCCATTAATTCCACCATGTACACAAAATGTGTGCCTCGAAAGTAAAGCTGCTATCGGTATTTTGTCGTATGTCTGGCTGATCCTCAAGAGAAACTCCTGATCTAAACTTATTTCCTCAAAAAAACCATAATAAAGGTTCATATCTACAGTTTCATGATTTCCCCTGAGCAAAAATATATGCTCAGGATCTTCAAGCTTCAACCGGAAAAGCCTTATAAGAACTTCGACACCTTGCGGTCCCCTATCCACATAATCCCCGAGAAAAAGAATATTCTTACAATTCATTTCTTCTTTTTTTTCTATTATATATTCAAGAGCTTGCAAATCTCCGTGAATATCCCCAATAATCATTATTGGCTCGGCATCAATTTTAATCACGGCAGGTTCCGACTCAAATATATGATCTATTTTTGGGAGAAGGAAAAGTAATTCTTGTTTCGCAGCAATTTTTCTGGAGACCTTTCCTGATACCACGGGTTCACCTCTGTTCAA
>JAMXLQ010000166.1 GCA_024280975.1 Methanosarcina sp. | reverse complement strand
CTGTGCATTTTTTATTTCAGTTATAACATGCTTATTCTTAAATACGAGATAATTCTAGGATTAACATTTAAAATTATTAAATCGTTTTTAAATAGTAAAAACCGGTTTATCTTAAGAATGGAGTTTTAATAGAGAAATTTAATGGATCAAGAAGATAATTGGAATTTGGAAAAAGAAGACGAATTGACTGATTTTAATTTTATTCAAAGACAAGCACGCCTATCTGAGAGCGTGTCTTAAAATTAAATAATACCTGTTTCTAGATTGTTCTTTAGTGTCCGAATAAAACAAAAGAACTCCTTATCAAACTGATTTATCTGATAGAAATTGGGAAATAATTAAACCTTATTTCACTAATTCAGATAATAATAAAGGTAGAAAGCGAGTTCATCCTTATCGTGAAATATTAAATGCCATATTTTATTTGCTACGTTCTGGTTGTGCTTGGCGTATGTTACCTCATGAATTTCCACCTTGGAAAACAGTTTACCACTATTTCCGTCTTTGGCGAATCAATGGAACTTGGGAACATGTAAATTCTGCACTGAGGACTAAACTGAGAATTGCTTATGGGAGAGAACCAGAGCCTAGTGCAGGGATTCTAGATAGTCAGTCCGTTAAAACCACAGAAACACCAGGAATACGTGGCTATGATGCTGCCAAGAAAGTTAAAGGAAGAAAATGGCACATTCTGGTAGACACAATAGGGCTATTGCTGATAGTTATAGTCCATACAGCTAATATTCAGGATCGGGATGGAGCTAAACTTGTTTTGGAACAAGTTAAGGAAACGTTTTCTCGATTGGAACTCATTTGGGCTGATGCTGGCTACTCGGGTCAATTGGTTGATTGGGTAAATTCAGTTTGTGGTTGGATATTGGAAATAGTAAAGCGTAGCGATGATGTTAAAGGATTTCAAGTACCTCCTAGAAGATGGGTTATAGAGCGGACTTTTGGATGGTTAGGTAGATATCGACGTTTAAGCAAAGATTATGAAAGATTGACTGAATCAAGTCAGGCATTCGTACATGCGGCAATGATACACATAATGATTAGAAGATTGGACAAGATCAAATCTTAGGTAAATGAAAAAAAAGTAATTTTAAGACAGCCTCTAAGGAGATGTCCTAAAATCCAAACAGTTTATTATACAATTGGATATATTAACTATAAAATAAATAAATTTTATCCAAATTAGAGGATCAATTAAATTTTAAGACAGTCTCGAAGCTTAAAATGCAACTAAAAGCTGCTTTTAACCCTCAAAGGCATCCTTTACTTTCTCAAAAAATCCTTTGTTTTTCTTGGGTTTCTCCGTAGATCTCTCGTCCTTGCCGTTTTGATTTCCTTCAGGATTTTTACCACTGCTCAGGTCTTCAAACTGACGGAGAAGCTCTTTTTGTTCGTGAGTAAGTTTTGTTGGAGTGTTGATTATAACCCTGACGAGCTGATCGCCTTTTCTATTCCCATGCAGGTACTGAATTCCCTTATCTTTAAGTCTGAATACGGAATGGGTCTGGGTTCCTGCAGGGATATTCATCTTGACTTTTCCATGGAGAGTATCGACCATTACATCCGTCCCAAGCGCAGCCTGAGCAAAAGAAATGGGAAGCTCAGTAATTACGTCGTAATCGACCCTCTTAAAAAAGGGGTGTTCCTTTACATGAAGTACGACATAGAGATCTCCAGACGGAGCCCCAGGCTCTCCTGAATCTCCTTCTCCACTGAGTCTCAGGCTCATACCTGAGTCAGCTCCAGCGGGCACATTTACTGTAATCTTTCTCGTGTTCCGGACTCTGCCTGTGCCGCTGCAGACTGGACAGGGAGACTCAATAATTTGACCCCTGCCATGACAGGTGGTGCAGGTAGTGGTGCTTACAAATTGCATACCCAGTCCGGAGCGAGTGGTGTGGATTTGCCCTGTACCGCCACATGTGGGACAGCGCTTTGGGCTTGTTCCCGGTTTGGCTCCCGTTCCGGAGCAGTTTGAACACCTTTCCGTTCTCGGAATGTCAATATCTTTACGAACTCCAAAGGCTGCTTCCTCGAAGGTAATATAAAGGTCATACTGGAGATCAGATCCTCTTCTCGGCCCCATAGGACCTCGTCTGCTTCCCCCGCCGAAAAACATCTCGAATATATCCCCAAAGCCGCCGAAATCTGCACCCCGGAAGATATCTTCTGCGCTGTACTGTCCGTTTATTCCGGCATGTCCGAAGCGATCGTACTGGGCGCGTTTCTCATCATCTGAAAGGACGGCATAAGCCTCAGAGATTTCTTTAAACTTTTCCTCAGCCCCTACTTCCTTATTCCTGTCAGGATGATACTTTAACGCAAGTTTTCGATACGTTTTCTTTATTTCCTCGGGTGAGGCATCTTTGGATAATCCAAGAATTTCGTAATAATCACGTGTTGTGGCCATCAGGATTCCCTGTCATTTTAAAAAAGATAAAGCTCCGGAGCCTGCAAGCAGGTTTCCCGGAAGGCCTGAGAATCTCCAGGCCTGTTTTATTACTTGGTTTTTGTTTATTTACGCTTTTCGTCGTCAACTACCTCATAATCGGCGTCAACAACCGTCTCATCAGGACCTTTTGCATCAGTGCTTCCTGCTCCACCTGCAGCCTGCTGAGCCTGCTGGGCTTTCTGGTACATTGCAGTGGAGATCGGGTATACGGCTTCCTGAAGAGCTTCGGTTTTTGACTTAATGGCTTCGCTGTCCTTACCTTCAAGAGCTTTCTTAAGGTCTTCGATTGCAGCATTTACCTTTGACTTCTGGTCTTCGGTAGCCATATCTCCAGCTTCCTTCAAAGTCTTTTCCGCAGCATTAATCAAGGCTTCGGCGTTGTTCCTTATCTCGACATCTTCTTTGCGCTTTCTGTCTTCTTCGGCATGCATTTCTGCATCTTTGACCATGCGCTCGATTTCGGCATCTGAAAGTCCGCCCGGCTTCTGGATGGATATGGACTGTTCCTTGCCGGTTCCGAGGTCTTTTGCACCTACATGCAGGATCCCGTTTGCGTCGATATCAAAGGTAACTTCAATCTGCGGGATGCCTCTTGGAGCTGGAGGGATGCCATCCAGAGTAAAACGGCCAAGAGTCTTGTTTTCGGAAGCAATTCCCCTTTCTCCCTGAAGAACATGAATCTCTACAGACGGCTGGTTATCAGCTGCGGTTGAGAAAACCTGGCTTTTCTTAGTTGGAATTGTCGTATTTCTCTGGATTAGCGGGGTTGCTATGCCACCGAGCGTTTCGATTCCGAGAGTTAAAGGAGTAACATCAAGCAGCAGAACGTCCTTGACTTCGCCACCGAGCACACCGGCCTGGATGGCTGCACCAATTGCGACTGCTTCATCAGGGTTGATGTTCTTATAAGGCTTCTTGCCCGTAAAGTTCTCAACAAGCTCGACTACTGCAGGCATCCTTGTAGCGCCTCCGACCAGAATTACTTTATCGAGATCGCTTGGCGTAAGTTTTGCATCGCTAAGAGCCTGGCGCATGGATACGAGGGTCTTCTCAAGGAGGTCCTCAGTCATCTTCTGGAACTGAGCTCTGGTCAAGTCAATATCAAGGTGCTTTGGTTCTCCATCTGGACCAACTGTAAGGAATGGAAGGTTGATATTTGTACTTGCAACTCCGGATAGCTCAATCTTGGCTTTTTCCGCAGCATCGGTTAAGCGCTGGAGTACAGCCCTGTCTTTGGAAAGATCAATTCCTTCAGTTTTCCTGAACTCGGCAAGTAAGTGGTTGACTATACGCTGGTCGAAGTCATCTCCTCCAAGGCGAGTGTCACCACTTGTGGATTTAACCTCAAAGACTCCGCCTCCAAGTTCGAGAATAGATACATCAAAAGTTCCGCCTCCCAGGTCATAGACAAGGATAGTTTGTTCCACATCTCCCTTGTCAAGCCCGTAAGCCAGGGATGCGGCAGTCGGCTCATTAATAATTCTCAGGACATCAAGGCCTGCGATTGCCCCTGCATCCTTTGTAGCCTGTCTCTGAGCATCATTGAAATATGCAGGAACAGTGATAACAGCTTGCTTGAGAGTCTCTCCAAGATAAGCTTCCGCATCGGTTTTAAGCTTCTGGAGAATCATAGCTGAAATTTCCTGCGGTGTATATTGCTTTCCCTGGAGGGTTACCTTGTAATTGGCATCTCCCATATGTCTTTTAATCGAATAAACAGTATTTTCAGGATTCGAAACGGCCTGTCTCTTTGCGACTTGACCTACAAGTTTCTCTCCTTTCTTGGAAAAGCCAACTACTGACGGGGTTGTCCTAGCGCCTTCAGCATTCGGGATCACGACAGCTTCCCCGCCTTCCATTACTGCCATGCATGAGTTAGTAGTACCAAGGTCAATACCAAGTATTTTTGCCATATTATTATCCTCACTAGATTATTACCTGGTTAAAATCATTTGATTAGGTTTTTAGACAAATCAATAAGTTAAATTATTTATAAAGTTATCTGGTAAAGTTATTTAATTAAGTACAGAGTTACGTTATAACTGAGTACACGTTTTTAACTTATTTCTTCATTTTATAGTATAGTAGAATTTTGCATTAGTTTAAGTTAGTAAACCTGGATTTTGTTCGAAATAAAGACTTAATAAGACTGCTCTTTTTTCGGCAAAGTATCCTTAACGCAAACTTACTAAATCTCTTCGAATTTTCATCTCCTTTATTTCTCTGTTTCATTAGGATTTCTGGCTACTGAAACCATAGCAGGTCTGATAACTTTCGAATTAAGAGCATATCCGGGCTTGTAGACTTCCAATATTGTATTGTCCGGAACTTCAGAGGTCTCAACGTGTTGGATGGCCTCGTGCTTGTGAGGGTCAAATTCACTGGCTTTCTCACTCTTGATCTTCTCAAGTCCGTACTTTTCGAGGATTGAGAAAAACTGCCTTGAAAGCTGTTCTATTCCGTTGACGATCGAGTTCATATCCTCTGCCGTCTTTGCAGATTTAACGGCGCGATCAAAATTGTCCGTTACTTCAAGGAAGTCAAGAAGTACCTGCTCAAGCACAGCTTTCCGATTCTCCTCCATCTGGCGGGCGGTCCGTTTTCTGAAATTGTCAAAGTCTGCTGCAAGCCGGAAAAGCTGGTCCTTGAGAATCTGGTTCTCTTCCTGGCACAAGGCTTCAGGGTTTTTCTCAGCTTCCGAACTGGCAGAAACCTCTTCGGGATTACCCCGTGCTTCATTAGCTTCTTCAGTTGAAGAACCAGAATTCTGGACTTCAGAATTTTCAGCCCCAGTCTGGGTATCTTCTTTATAATCTGTATTTTCGTCTTTATTGAATATTTTCATTAGTCGATCCCCATCAAGTAATTGTAACGGTTTCGCTCGTCCTGATCTGTGATTGTTTGTAATTCTATAAATATTTTTTGGTATTCGAAAAAATATGGCATCCAAAAAAGAAAAGAAAAAAGAAAATCAGTAAAACTGATTTTGAAGTTTATAAGAGAGTGTTTTCAATATTACAACGCTTGCAATCATGGAAGCCGCGACTGCTGAAATTACCTGATCCCACCCGATGGATGAGATTCCTCCTCCCAGTGCAAACTGCACGCCTCCTACAAGCGACACAAATACAAAGGAAAAAACAAAACCTGCAAAAGCTCCTCCTATAAGAGAGCTTAGAGTGTCCAGCCCACTCCTTTCGTAAAAAACAATGCCTGCAATAAACATCACCGCAAAGATCAAGAGTACGACTGCGGAGGGCAATGGACTTTCTTTTGTGGAAAAAATCTCAAAGAGCCCGAGCCCCATATCAACCAGGAATATACCCATGAAAACTGCAATAGAAAGGGTTTTCACAAACGGGTTTTCAGAGAGCGACTGAGAATTAGGGTTTCTGCTGTTAATAGTACCAGGCACCTTTATGTTTTTCGATGTTTAACTTTGAAGGTATAAACTATGTAATTTATATAAACTTTTACATATTGAATTGTGCCCTCAACCGTTGATCCACAACCATTGTGCTGCAACCGCTGTGCCGCAACCGTTGCGCCGGTTGATCACGCCGTCGCTAGGGCCTTTGGTCAAGCTTTCCCCCGGAAAGGTTGCGCTCAAGCCTTTTTTAAAAAGGCTTGGAACAAAAAGTAATATATAAATGACTGGGTTTTTCCTTTCCAATGAAAATCCTGATTGCAGAATTTGCTGTTGGTACGGATATTGAACAATTCCTTATCCCAGAGGGGGCAGCTATGCTAAAAACCCTCGCAGAAAGCTTTGTTCGTCTTGGACATGAAGTATACTACCCGTCAGCAGGTACAAAAATCTGTGCAGGCACGCGCATCGAGTCTACAGCCGAAAATTTCAGACAGGTAATTGAAAGAAAAGCAAAGGCCTGTGATGCAGGGCTGGTTATTGCCCCTGATTCCATGCTTCCTGAGCTGAATAAACTTCTTGAGGAAAATACTGTAAACCTGGGATGTTCGCCTCAGTCAGCAGCCTGCTGTGCAGATAAGCTCCTCTGTACGGAAATTCTGAAAAAAGCCGGGATTAAGGTTCCTGAGATCGTAAAAAAAGCTGAAGAAGGCAAAAAGTATGTCACAAAGCCTAGATTCGGCTGCGGAGCAGAGGCAACACACCTGGTTACGGATTTTGAGAATGAGGAAGGACTCATTGCAAGCGAGTATATCGAAGGAATACACCTAAGCGTCAGCCTTATCGCGGGAAAAAAA
>JAMXLQ010000165.1 GCA_024280975.1 Methanosarcina sp. | reverse complement strand
GGAGTGGGGAGTTTTTTATGAAGTCTGCCTGAGTAAACAACTTTGATTAATCTTTGCGACAACTTGATCCTGGCTTGTTTCTAGAGTAACACACAATCTCTTAGATTTTTAGAGCCTTATACAATGGTAATTGCCCCATGTACGCATGTATCTAAACATAAGCCGCAGTCATTGCATTTATCTTCAGTCACAAATGAAACATCATTGTCATTGAGAGAAATTGCACGTGTAGGGCATTCGCCTATACAGCTTCCGCAACCAGCGCAGGAGTCGGCATTAATTTTTGCTACCATAGTTTTTCACTCCTTATTCCATCGGTAAGTTAATTTCACTCATTGAATTTTGCATATAAACATGGTTGATGGTTCTGTGTAGTCTAAGGACTAAGTTAAATTTTCAGTAAGTACAGTTGGGGACATCAAGTATTTGCATATTCGGAATTCCATTTCCTTTTTCTTACCTAATACTATAACTATCTATACAATTTTATTAATCGTCTAATATTCGAATGCCCGTAAATTAGAAAGTTATAAAATTGGAATCATCACTTGTGAAAACAAATGGGATTTTGTAAAGTTTGCGGAGAATTGGATTTTTTTCCGGCTAACATTGAACATCTTAAACTATCCATTCCGTACAGACTTTACAGAACCTAAATTTACATAAGGTTTTCCTGCATACGCATCTCGGGGACGAAAACAAGGTGTTATGTAGATTCATTGAACTTTATTAATTTAATAAATGGCATAGAAGCTAATTTATAAATCCAACTTAATATTGATTGGGGGAGCTCATTAATACTCAACTTTCGGGTAATTTGAGAATGAATGTTTTATTGATAAATTGCTGCAAGTCAATAGTAATTAAGGGGTGAATTAATTGACAGTTGAGGAAAACCTTCAATTGATGAAAACACTAGATGATGCATGGAATTCACAGGATTGGGATACGTTCAATAAACGTCACTCTGAAGATACCGCTGTTTATTGGCCAGGGCAATCGGAGCCAACAAGAGGAAGAAAAGCACATAGAGAAGAAGCTATTGAATTTTTTAAGACGTTTCCGGACAATCATGTTGAGAACAGACCGTATAAAGTACTTTTTGGCCAGGGAGACTGGACATGTTCAGTGGCCACATTTACAGGTACTATGAAGGGCCCCATAAAGGGTCCTGATGGAAAGGAAACTTCGCCTACAAATAAGAAATTTAATGTGGAATTTTGTACAGTTGCTCACTGGAAAAATGGTGAGATTATAGAAGAGAAGCTTTTTTACGACCTAGTTGGATTGATGAGACAGATTGGTCTGATGTAATGAGGAAACATTAAGTTATTCAAAAAATCTAATTTAGAAAATTTAGAGCATACATATGAGCTCATCCCAAAACTTGATTTAGAGTCTATCCAAAAAGTGTTATGGCCTTTATGCCCTACTTATTTTTATAATAGGCAACATGAGTATCTGAACAAATATTTGATATTATAAACTATGTAACTGTCTTTCCTTTTTACCTACTTATTTTTATTTCGTTTTTCGCGGTGATTTTTTTGAAATTTAGAATAATTCTAAAAAGTTTCTGGTTATTAACTCTCAAGCGAATAATTATTTTTGTACACAAAGAATATATAAAACTTAAATACATTAGGCTTATTTATATAAGCGCTTTTTTATAAATGATAAGAACAGAGATGCTCGCAGGTGCAAAAGATTTCTGACAATTCAAGAGTCGAAAACCTATAAAAATGAACTTTTTGCGCTTACATTCTCAAACTTGGAGAAAATATTGAATGGGCGAAAAAATGAGAAAATCTGGTATTGGCATTGCTGGGGAAATATCATGGGGAGCACACTTCTGCCAGTTCTACCAGACAAAAGAAGATTTAGTAAACATACTTATTCCCTACTTCAAGGCAGGATTGGAGAATAATGAATTTTGCTTGTGGGTTATATCAGAACAACTGGACAAAGAAGAAGCAAAAGAAGCCCTGAATACGTATATTCCTGATATTAATTTTTATTTAGAGAACGGGCAAATCGAGATTCTTTCCTACACTTATCGGCATGTAGAAGAGGATCCGCACATGATATTTAATCATTTGATTGAAAAAATCAATAAGGCTCTAGCCAGCGGATACGATGGTTTGAGATATAGTGGAAACGATTTCTTTGATCATGAAGAATTATTGGGCTCTATTATAGGCAAATACCCAATGATATCTCTATGTACTTATCCAATTGACAAGTTCAGTGCAACTGACGTCCTAGACATTGTTGCAAATCACCAGTTTGCTTTAACTAAAAAAGAAGGTAAATGGGAGCGGATAGAATGTTCCTGTCAGAAAAATAATAAGGAATGCAAGCAGGTTGAGGCAGAACTGAGTGTGAGTGAAGAGCGTTTTAGTGCTCTAGTAACAGCCAGTTCAGTAATTGTATATCGTGTAAGTCCTGATTGGAGCGAGATGCGCTATCTTTATGGTCGAGGCTTTCTTGCCAATACTGAAAGTCCCAGCCGTACTTGGCTTCAGGAATATGTTCCTCTGGAAGATCAGCCGCATGTGATGGCCGTTATCAACGAAGCCATGCGGACGAAGAGCATTTACGAGCTGGAACATCGGGTCCGGCTAGCGGACGGTAGCTTGGGATGGATCTTCTCACGTGCGGTTCCGTTGCTGGATGCGAATGGTGAAATTGTTGAGTGGTTTGGGGCTGCCAGCGACATTACAAAGAGCAAAGAAGCAGAGGCTAAGTTGAAAGCCACACTCGACAACTTAGATAACTTGGTTAAAGACCGTACGGAAGAACTTCAGAAAGCTTATGATTCATTGAAGCAGAGTGAAAAAAGTCTTGCAGAAGCTCAAGAAATAGCTCATCTTGGAAACTGGGAACTGGACTTTGCAAGCAATGAATTCCATTGGTCTGATGAAATGTATCGTATTTTTGGACTTAAGCCTCAAAAATCAAAAATAAATTACGATACTTTCTTAAATTACGTACATCCAGACGATCGAAAACACATAGATAATGCCGCTAAAGAGGCATTAAAAGGAAAGCCTTCTGACATTAATTTCAGGATAATTCTATCCAATGAAAAAGAACGAATAGTCCATTCAAAATCTGAAATTGTTTTTGATGAGAAAGAGAATCCTGTTCGAGTTATAGGGACAACTCAAGATATAACAGAGCATAAGAAAGCTGAAGAGAAAATTCAGAATTTAGCCAACGTTGTCGAATCATCAACTGAGGCCATCATAACTAAATCTTTTGATGGTATTATCACAAGCTGGAATAAAGGAGCAGAATACGTTTACGGTTATTCCGCGGAAGAAATTCTAGATAAACCCATATCCATCTTAGAACCCTCCATATTGACCGGAGAAACTGAAAAATTAAGTCAAATGGTTAAACGGGGAGAAAAGATCCAGCAATATGAAACCTTAAGACTAAGAAAGGATGGGAAGGTAATAAATGTTTCACTTACTATTTTTCCAGTTTTTGATAACCAAGGAAAGATAACCGCTGCCTCGATCATTGCCACAGATATAACTAGGAGAAAAGAAGCAGAAGAAAAACTTAGAGAAAGTGAGGAAAAGTACCGCAACATCGTTGAAATTTCTAACGAGGGTATATACTTGGTGGATGATGAAGCTAAGATTATTTACGCCAATAAAATAATGGAAACTTCAGGATACACTCTGGAAGAGCTTATCGGTAGACCTATATGGGACTTTATTAGTGAAGAAAGCATGCCTATTGCCAAAAGAAGTTTTGAAAAGAGAAGGCAGGGTATCAATGATAGTTATGAATTGAAGTTAATGCGTAAGGATGGTTCATTTATATGGGGACTTATAAGCGCCAAATCCCTTTTTAATAAGGAAGGTAAGTTTGTAGGCTACCTGGGCATGTTAACTGATATCACCGAGCGCAAAAAAGCTGAAGAAGTCCTAGCAAATATTGAAACTGCCCGTAAAAAGGAAATCCATCATAGAATCAAGAATAACCTTCAGGTAATTTCCTCCCTGCTGGACCTTCAGGCTGAACAGTTCAAAAACCGCGAATGTATTGGGAATTCCGAAGTTTTGGAGGCTTTCAGAGAAAGTCAGGACAGAGTCATATCAATGGCTCTTATCCATGAGGAGCTGTACAAGGGTGGAGGATTTGAAACCCTAAACTTTTCTCCATACATTCAGGAACTCACTAATACTCTTTTCCAGACATACAGGCTTGGGAATACCGATATCAGTTTAAGTATGGATCTCGAAGAGAACCTTCTCTTCGATATAGATACTGCTGTCCCGCTGGGGATAATCATTAACGAACTTGTTTCCAATTCATTGAAACATGCATTTCCTGATAGAAAAAAAGGAGAAATTCAAATAAAACTTCACAGAGAAGAATTCACAGAACTTGAAAGTAAAGACTGGGAGAGTACCAGTCCCGCTTTTATTCTGACTATTTCCGACAATGGTGTAGGCATTCCCGAAAATCTTAATATTGAAGATCTTGATAGTCTTGGATTTCAGCTTGTAACTTCTCTTGTAGACCAATTGGATGGGAAGTTTGAATTGAAAAGTAAAAATGGCACAGAGTTCACTATGAAATTTAGAGTAGCAGAAAAAGACAATCTGACTCAAATCGGCTTAAAATCATAGGAGAATAGATAAAAAATTTGGTGCGAAGAATGCTATTTGAATGCACGACCTCCTACGAGACCAGACTCTAAAACCATCGTCTTTGACCTTGCTGGATAACTCCCGCATACTTAGGGACAGATTTAATAAGTTCCCAAAGAAAAAGATCCAAACTTATTTTATAGTGGCTAAAATATCTTATTTCAAATAAAATGATATTGCCAGAAACTCTAAATATCTACTGACAGCTTGCTCAATTTAGTAATTGTTCTGAAATTAAATAAACAACCTTACTTTTCCCTAGGGGAACTTCCGCGTTAATAACAATATAAACTATATTTAAGAGTATGGGGGATATAACAGTAAAAGTTGTATTTGACAGTAAAAGGTATATTGCTGTAAGTCCAAGGTATAGCTTGAGCATTTGATAAAAAATTAAATTGTATAATCCTTTTTGGAAGGGGTTATTGAAACATCTTTTAGAGAATGGGGGGACAAATAGATTGCTGGATAGTGAAATAAGGAATCTCAAACATCCTGCCGAAATACCTCTTTTTGTTGTCTGTCTGTTGATTAGTATTTTCATTTATGTCGCATTAATGACAGTACCGCTTCTCTATCCCGAGGAACTTGGGTTTGAGTATATACTGGTAGTTCCTGCGGCGATTGCCTTTCTCTCATTTGTTTCAGGACAAACATATGGGGGAATGATGGCAAACGCAGTCAAGCTTTCAGAAAAGCAATTTCCTGAACTTTACAAAATCATAAAACGTCTTTCTTCTGAGCTAAACCTCAAGGAAGTTCCTGATGCTTTCTTAATTCAGGAAGGTGGATTGTTAAACGCGTTTGCTACCCGTCTGTACTTCAGGAGAAACTATGTAGTCTTTTATGCGGATATAGTTGAGGTCGCATATCGGGAAGGAGACTTTGATTCTCTTGAGTTCATAGTTGCCCACGAGTTGGCTCATATAAAAGCAGGCCATGTGACCTTGCTTTACAACCTCTCAATCTTTCCGATTGCTTTTGTGCCTGTCCTGAAGGACCTTTTATGGACTGCCTTGAGTCGAGCCAGGGAATATACCTCAGACAAAATTGCAATTCGGCTTGTCCCTTCAGGCAAGAAAGGGCTTATAGTTCTTTCCGCAGGCGAACATCTTTACAAGGCTGTTAACTACGAGGAATACCTGGAAACCGCAAGGAGCCCTGAAGGGTTCTGGATTTGGTCCACAAATTTGCTTTCAACACATCCTGCACTGCTTAGAAGGATCAGAGCCCTTAACGAAAATAAACCAGGAAGAATTTTTTAAATATAAATTTAAAAAATTATAGTTGGGGCAAAGCTGGAAAGTTTTGTTCAGTTTGGGATTGAGGGAGATCGAAGGCTTAATATCTTGGACTCTGGAGAGATTCCAGAGCACAAGCAGCAGGCAGAAATCGCCGGGAGAATCAGCCGCTCAACGGAAACACGAGTGAATCTAACTATAAGCTTAAAAAGCATAAATTTTCTAAAGATTATAAATAGCTTTATGTTATAATCCGACCAATATCTCCAAAATGTCATATTTACTTGAGATCATAATCGTCCTTGTTTTGATCGCGCTCAATGGTATATTCTCCATGTCAGAATTTGCCCTTGTTTCTGCCAAGAAAACCCGCCTTAAGCAAAAGGCGGAAGAAGGGAATACACGGGCAGCCTCTGCACTTAAACTCGCTAATAATCCAACTCCATTTCTCTCGACTGTGCAGATAGGAATCACTCTGATTGGGATCTTTGCAGGTGCTTTCGGCGGGGCTACGATATCAGAAGAATTTACAGCTTACCTTGGAAAATTTCATGCTCTTTCTCCGTACAGTAACGCGATCAGTATCACTCTTGTAGTACTCTTAATTACCTACTTGACCTTAATTTTTGGAGAACTTGTCCCAAAAAGGCTTGCACTCAATAACGCGGAGTCAATTGCCTCTAGTGTCGCAAAACCTATGTTCTATCTTTCTGTCATCGCAAAGCCGCTTGTGATAATTCTCAGTAGTTCTACCGAAGCTGTGCTCAGGATCATGAGAGTTGGCAAGTCTACTGAACTTCCGGTAACAGAAGAGGAAATTAAAATTCTGTTTGAGGAAGGAACCAAAGCTGGAGTGTTTGAAAAAGCTGAACTAAGCATGATAGAAGGCGTGCTTGAGATTGGCGATCGTCGAGTTGATACCCTAATGACGCATCGCACTGATCTCACTGCGATTGACCTTGAAGATCCTATCGATGAAAATCTGCAGAAGATAATTGAAAGCGGCCGATCCAATTTTCCGGCATATGAGGGAGTCCTGGAAAATATTATCGGTATGATATCCGTAAAAAGAGTCCTTGAGAAGTTTGTGGAAAGCGGTACAGTTAATCTCAATGAACTGGTTACAAAACCGCTCTTCGTACCTGAAAGCGCTTCAGTCCTGAGACTTCTCGAGTTATTCAAGGAAACCGGAGTGCATATTGCTCTTATCACTGATGAATATGGGAGCATTCAGGGTGTGATTACCTTGCATGATATTCTCGAAGCGATTGTAGGTGAGATCCGTTCTCTTGGGGAGCCTGTGGAAGCACAAATTAAAGTTCGGGAAGATGGTTCTTGGCTCATCGATGGGGATACACCTGTTGAGAAACTTAGGGATGTATTGTCCATAGATTCCTTTCCAGGGGAGGAACTTGGATATTACCGGACTATTGCCGGGCTGATTATTTTCCTCTTACAGCGAATCCCAGCAACTGGAGACCATATAATATCCGGAAAACTGAAGTACGAGGTTGTGGATATGGATGGAAATCGCATAGATAAGGTGTTGGTAACGCGGGTTCCTGTGGCTTCCCAAGGCTAAAGGCTACTCTCAATGTCTGAAGATGAGATTTCGAGATGATAAAAATACAAAAAAGGCTAAACAACCTTTAATAAATTAAAAAAGGTTAAAGAAAATTTCGATAAATTATAGTCGTGATAAATTATAATCACATATCTTGAGACGTGGGGGTTATCAAGATAATGATATTTGAGTTTTCAAGCCTGATTAAAAACAGGTTTGAATAAACTATCAAGACCTTTCAAAGGTTTATTTATTGCAGGTTATTTCCGAGCCAGCCATTCAGTCTTCTTAGTTACATGCCCCGCATTCGCCTGTACTGTTGTCACAGCATTCTCCTGTGCAGCCATTCTGACCACAGACTTCTTTACAGTTGTTACAGCAGTCGCCTGTACAATTTGCTTCGTTGCAGTTGTCACAACATTCTCCGGTGCAGTCTGCCTGGTTGCTGTCGTTAGGGGATAAGCTATTTTGATCACAATAGGCAGGAGATTCCTTATAGGGACATGCTGCGGCTGCAGAAACTCCTAAAGTTAATAACATTAATACTATAGAAACAGATGCTGTAATTTTCCAGATTGACTTTCTATTAAAGTTCATTTTTTTCCTCCTAGTTTATTTACATTTGATCCGAAAATACCCATAATTACAAACTCACTGGATAATTTAATATATAAAAATACTTATTTTCTTCTAATTCTATAAAAATCTAAAAAGGAGTTTAAAACTTTATAATACTTTATTTCAAGGTTTGAAAAACCATAAAATTATAATTATGCTTAAATGCATGTTTCATTGATTAAAATCTAAATATAAGCTCTTTTAGAAGGTTTTATTTACTAAAATCTTACTAAACTCCTTCATATTTGAATAAATCGTCGACGCAAGGATATTTTCCTCACATCTAAATTTTAAAAGGCTGAGATTCGTTCAGAAACTCAAATGATGTTTATTTTATGAAAAAATAGAGTAAGAAGCTCCTAATATGCTGATTTAATCCAATATTTATCTATTTTTTATCAAGATAACAAATAGTTGATCTTTAGCTGCACTTTCTTAAAATAACTTGGATTATACAGGCTTAAAACCACATATTCCAAAATTGTAT
>JAMXLQ010000164.1 GCA_024280975.1 Methanosarcina sp. | reverse complement strand
TTTTTGACCATGCCGGAGTTAGTCGAAAGGATGTCGAAATCTTCTCAGTACCAGAGAATAATGGGCGGCATTCTGATCCATACCGGGTTCTATAAAAGGATGATTAGGCACTTCCGTTATCGATTTTAAATGCATCAGGATGACATTATGGCTGCCTGGACAATAATAATACTGCTCATTTCTCTTACAAATGAAAGAAGTCGGAAATGCCCCTTGAGATACTAATTTTCGTCAATATCAGCCCTCAATCTGTCCATTTTTGGTCTAAGCTGGCAATCTTTGCATACTGAATGGATTTTTATTTTTGACTGTTCTTATTTCTTTTTGCTTTCGTTCCTTTCGCTTGAGATTACCTCAACATGTTTTTAGTCCGACATGTTATTTCTTAAGTCCGTCGCCTTAGATATCTATCTTGCCGCAACTCAAAAGAAATGTAAAAATTAGATCATTCATGCAAATATAAGAGTAATAAAAAAGTTTAGTGCGAGGGGTGCGATTCGAACGCACGAATTCCTACGAAACCAGGCCCTCAATCTAGCGCCTTTGATCTAGGCTTTTTGCCGTAACTCATATGAAAAAATAGAACTAGTAAATTAAAAGAAAATCGATATGATAAAAAAATTTAATATGAGATAGAGGATTTGAACCCTGACCGCATGCACGAATCAATCTTGAGTCTTGCACTGTTGACCGCTTGTTTATTCCTGTTCTCGTCAAATTATCTGCTTAGTCTAAATGTTATCTAGTCTTCTTGAGAATGTTTATGGTTTTATCAATTTCGCTATTAATCAATAACTTCGGTACTTCCCTCACTATCGTGGACTATACAGGTACATGTACCTTTCTTCAGGCTCATTTTCGCAAGTTCGAGACTCCTCTTTCCCCTCCTGAAATCCACGAAGTTTTCATACGTACCAAGTGTGTCTTCAAGCTCCGAAACATACCTCAAGAGAAGATTTTCTGCCAGTTTTCGGCTTTCCTCTGTAGAGATAGGGGACCCGAGGCCTTCACATTCGCAGGTCTGTAGTCTGAGCCCTTCGATATAAAAGGGATAGGTACTGCAGAGCATAGGACGCACTGAGTAAACTCGGCATTTGTGTGTATAGCTTTCAAGAAAAATGCAGTCTCCATTTCTCTTCCGTCTGAGTATCCACCCAAAGGCGTGAATCTTGCCCTCAAAATCGATAAACTCTTGAAGAGATTCAAGACGCTCAGGAGAGAGCGACTCTTTGTTTTCCTCCGATGGCCTCAACGAAGTTTCAGGCCATTTTTCTTCATCCTCCGAGGCCTCATCCTGGGTAGGAGCCTCAGGCACAAAAGGTCCTGCAATCTCGAGTCTTGAGAAGCTTGTATATTCTCGGATTCTTTCGATTTCGGAAGGAATCACCGCTACCTTGTTGTCCCCAAAAGCTCGTCTGCAGCATTTTCCGCAATGCTGGCAGCAGAAACCGATTTCCCTGATTTCAGCTGCAAGCTTTTCAGGATCAAGTTTGCGAGCCATTTCTATTTCTTTCTTGAGACCTGCAATAAGAAGGAGCTGATAGCTTGTTTTTCCAAGTTCCTGCTTATTGCCTGTGCTGAAAGCTTCCATGTAAAGACTCGTGTCCTGCTGGTACATCAAATTAACGCAAGCAGAAGTTAATTTCACAAATATTCGAAAACTTCATCCAGAAAAACCTTTACCCGGCTGACAATGGATCGCAATAAGAAGCTATATATCAGGGAACCTGGTTTAAACTTAAGTTTATATGTGGCAGACATTACTCAAAAAGTTTGAAAAATATCCTGCGCAGGCAAAAGTGCTTAAGTTGATCTTTGAACGCGGGTTTCAGGTGAATGAAGAAGGGAAGGTTACCTCTGGAAGTATTGAGATTGCACACACCCAGCTTGCAAAGGAAGCAGGCGTCGACCGGCGGGTGGTTGATGCAACTACAAAGACCATTGTTTCAGATGAGCTTCTGAGCACAATTTTTAAAAATGTTCATTCAATTCCTTTTCTTAGAGACGTAGCCCCTTCTCTTGGTCTGGGAGTAATCATTATTATCCCTGAAGATGCAGCTCATGTGGGCATTCTTGCGGAGGTTGCAGGCCTGATCTCTGAAAGCAATGTGAGTATCCGTCAGGCTGTATCGGATGACCCCTATCTAACTGACAACCCAAGACTTACGATCATTACCGATAAGAAAGTGCCTGGAGAGCTCGTAGACAAAATTCTCGAACTACCCTCGGTCAAAGGAGTAAGCATTTACTGAGTCTTCTTCTATGCCATAGCCCAAGATTCAATAAATAAGTGGAAGCGGAGCAATAAACTCCACTTAAAAGACTGATTTTTTTTCAGTTGAAGTAGGTTTTTTCGTGAGCATTAGCTTATTCTCTGTCTTCTTAGTTTCTAAGAGAGAAATTAGGCCAGAAATACTGCGAATATGCAGATACATCTGATAGTTTGAATCTTTGCTATTTTAACCCGCACATTAACCCAGGAACTTACAACATTATTTTTTTAAAAGGATGCCATATAAAATTGTTACTTTGAAAAAATAGAAGGAAGTAAAAATTGGAATATCTAAAAAGATTATAACGGGAAAAAGCCAATATTCAACGGCTATTTCCTTGAAACAACTTTGCACACAAAAATTACGAGACAAAAAAGGAAAATAATGGCTTTATAAATATTCTGGAGATCTGAATAAGTATACATTTAAAAACATAATTAAACTTTAACCTTATTTTTCCAAATCCAATAAAGTGAATTCAATAAATAACTTTATTTTTAAAATCGTAAATTAGGTTCTGCTATATTCAGCCTTCCGATAGTCCTCCTACAATAATAAAATTTGTAAGAACTGAATCATAACGTATATTAATTATAATTTTCAATGGTTTTGGAAGAAAAACTCCCTTCAAACAGGCATAAAATCTGCAAAGCCAAAGGTTTTTAAGCAGATCTTAAGTTAATTCTTGAAAAATTCAGTTGGAGAAGACGTGTCATGCAGGAAAAAATAAAAGAAATTGCAGATCGAGTACGTGAACTGCGTGAATTATCGGATTTCACGGTCAAAGACATGGCAGAATATCTGCAGGTATCCGATGAAACCTATGAGAAATATGAAA
>JAMXLQ010000163.1 GCA_024280975.1 Methanosarcina sp. | reverse complement strand
TAACTCAACAGAAGCTATCCTGTATTCCCCTCTGGAAAAAGCTACGTTTATTCCGGACGTTGTTGTGGTTATCTGCACTCCCAAACAGATTATGTTACTTACACAAGCCATGATGTATAAAACAGGCGGCAGGATTGAAGCAAGTTTTGCAGGAAAGCAGAGCTTGTGCTCGGATGGGGTTGTACAGGCATATAAAGAAGGCAAAATCGGAGTCACAGTCGGTTGCAGCGGCAGCAGAACATACACAAAGATTGCAGATGAAGAAATGATTATGGGAATTCCCATTGAACTTCTGGCTGATGTAGCTGATGGCCTCAAGGAAATTTGCCCTAAGTAAAGTCTGGAAAGTATATTTTAGGTTTTGTAGAATCTTCTGAAATAACAAACTCTATTAACTTGAAAATAAATAGCCTGATATACTTTGCTTGTTTGTTTCATCATCTTGAAGCGGATTTAGATAGGTTTTTTGCAAAGTCTATCTTTCCTTCAAGTAAATATTCCTTCATGACAACTTCATGAAATTATGTTTTAATTATACATGAAAAGACTTGTCAAAACTCCTAGAAGATGCTACCTGCACATTTTCTTAGGAGGTATATCCCAGATTCTCATGAGATGAGTTCCAAGCGCATTTAAGAAAGGTTTTTCGGAAAGGGACAAGAATTAACTTAACGCGAAAATTAAGACTCACGTTCTGTGTCTGATTCTTTGTTCTTATACATATTTACATACTATTTGAGAAAACATAGTCCATGAGACAGGGTATATTCTGGTTTTCTGGAATATTTCTGCTGCCTGTTATATATCTTTTATCTACTCCTGCACTTGCCCATGTAGCAGTTTTCGAAGGAGAGGGCAAAAGTCCTGAGACGGCAATCAGAATTGAAGACCCTTCGAAATCAAGAGTATTTTACGGACAGCTTGCCTCCGGGGATCTAAGGTATTACAGTTTTAAAATGGAGAAAGAGGAGAGAATTGTGCTCGGGCTCACCATTCCCGTTGAGCAGGGAAATCAGGGTTTTGCCCCGAACCTGATTCTTATTGGACCAGGACTTGCAGATGAGGAAAAGGTCCCAGAGAGACTGGAAGTGCCTGAGGGATATGGGGTAAAAGTGATTTCCTATAACCTACCTGAGAGTCCTGTATATGAAGGGTTTACTCCAAGTGTCTTCTACTCGCTTGCTCACCTCGATATCAAAGCTCCGGAAAGCGGAATATACTACGCTGCGGTTGGCTTTATGCCGGAAGTAAATGCGACAGAGAGAGAACGTATAATACAAGGAAAAGGCGTGCAGAAAAAAGAAATGCAGAGAGAGGGAAATTATGGACTGATTTTAGGATATAGAGAAGCTTTTACCTTGAAAGAATGGGTATCCGTCCCTCTGAGCCAGATAAAAATCTATCTTTGGGAAGGTCAGAGCCTGCCTTTGATTTTTACCCCACTCGCACTAACCTTTGCAGCCGGACTTCTAGCGATTTTCTTCAAAAGGGAAACTGTAGCAGGTTATAATCCTGCACGTTTCTCAGGAATACTTGCAGGCCTTTTCTTTCTGGGCACAGGAATGTCATATATATTCCAGATGCTGATTTCATTGAGTAAAAGTTCATATTCCTCAGATGTTTTTATTACCTTCATTCTAATTTTTGCCAGTATGGGACTTGGAGTCGTTGCAATAGCCTTAAGCCTCAAAGATGAAAGTTACGGCACTGGGTCAGCAAGAAAACGACTTTGTTTCTCTGGTCTGGGAATAGCTGGACTTCTATTCTGGACAGGATTGTTTATAGGGCCTTTTCTGGCGTTTGAAGCTGCATTATTGTCCTGGAAGCGTATAAGATAAAGTTTGAAGCCGAAAGATACTAACTATCCAACATAATTTCAATTTCACAAATAAGTTTATATTTTTTAAATAATTATTATGTAATGTTTTTTAATATACATTATCAATTTGTTTCTAATAGCTATTGCAAATTTATTTTTAAATAATTATTAAACAACCACAATAATCCAACATTGACTTGGGGAAAAATATGGTAAAAACTTCACTGAAAGTAGGGCAATCTGCTCCTGATTTTTGCCTGCTCGACCAGGAAGGGAATAGGATATGCCTTGAAGACTTCAGAGGAAAATGGGTAGTTCTTTACTTTTATCCGAGAGATAACACACCAGGGTGCAGCCTTGAGGCAAAGAACTTCAGTTGTTTGAGAAAAGATTTTGAAGCTGAAAATGCAGTGGTTATCGGGGTTAGTAGGGATAGTATAGAATCTCACCGGCAATTTATCGAGAAGAAAGAGCTTAAAATGAAACTACTCTCAGACGAGCAGGCAAATGTCCACAAAATGTATGAAGTGTTGCATCCAAAGCATTATAGAGGCAAAGAGTTTACAAGTGCGGTCAGGACAACTTTTCTCATAGATCCTGAAGGAGAAATAGCTAGGATATGGGATAACGTTAAATCCGCTGGACACGCTGAAAAAGTACTTTTTGAATTGAAAACTCTGAAAGAAAAGTGAAATGAAAATGGAAAAATTAGTTAAAAAATAAAGATAAAAGAAATAAGAATAAAATTTCCAAAATAAATATTTTTAAAAGGAACAAAAATAACCTTATCTTAATTTTATATCCAGCCTTCTGAATAAAAATTATAGCTGTTAAGGCCTCTTTACAGAGCTAAAAATTAAATTTAAATAGAAAGTGAGAGATTCTTTGAGAATCCCCTCTCGTCTCTACATAACAAAGCCGTCAGTTAAATTCCATCAGTTAGATTGCTACCTAATCGCAGTTCTTACTTTATTCACCTTTAAACTCTTTGCTCACTTCGGCGGCATTGTTGTATTCTTTATCCTCTATTCTTTCAAGCTCATTCAATACTTCTTTGCTGGCGTTATGCTTTTTAGCGTGCTGAATTATATCTTTCTTCTTCGCAGGATAGTCCATATCCTTTAAAGATTTCTGTACTTCTATAGGACTTACTTCCATTGTTTACATTCCCCCATTTGTAAATTTCACTTAGATATCATTTAAAAAACAGTTTTCTGTTTTAGCAAACCAACTTCCATGAAATCATATGAGTTATATATTCTCATATGTGAAATGACAATATATTATTAATTATATAAATAACAACTCGTATAAAATAAATGTCACCTGATAAGATTTCCTAAATTGTGTGCCTAAGCTTGTTTCAGAACAAGTATTTCGATCCCAAAATAAACAAACTTGGATTTTCAAATTTTGCCATCGATCAACTGATTCATTTTGGAATTGAGAACACTAATTGAAGATAAAACTAGTTTTGGGATAGGCTCATTAAGAAAGTAAGTAATGCCATCAAGACCTATGAGATACTTATAATAATTATCCAAAGAAAAGTAATGCTGATTCATACTTGTACACCATATAAATTATTTTAGTAAAATAAAAACATTAAGATAAATACTAACTTAATGCTTCTATGCGAATTATGTTTACCTGCTGATTGGTAGGTTTGAAGGCTAGTCTATCTAAAGAAATAGATCCATTTTAAGCTCTGTTTCTGGAAGCAGGCGAAACATTTCATTGGGAAACACGTAAATTTAAGCTCTAATAAGCTTGTATACGTATAGATAAAAATTAAAATCTTAGCGTACAATTTAACCAAAAAAGTTGTAATATTTATTGGGATAAAATTGAGGATTTCGATTGAGTCAAATATTTTTTCAATATATGATCTAGCGCCAAGTTTTTACTCCTCTCGTAATTCGTGCATCTGATTTTCCCAAATATTTCCTTTTCATGCCAGGAAAGATCATTAGCTCCTCCAGTTCTCCAGTCGACTCCAGTATACCCATTTTGGTCCCTTTTTTTGGCAAGAGTATCTTCAACTTTCTGCAACTCTTTGAGCACAAACTTATACTATCTTCTTATAGATCTTAGAAATCCATCTACCAAACAAGAGATCACAAAAACGGGCACATCGGCTTTCAACACTATCTTCTAGGCAAAAAGAAGAACCCAGTTATCTCAACCCTCTGGTCATGGCTCATCCAGTAAGCAGATGGTCCATTACCTGGTCTCCCTGATATCCGAGTCCGAACACGTTTAGGGTTCATAAATTATCTTGGATTCCAATGTATAATATAGCTAATATCAAAGAACTTGACGAAAGTTACAACTCAAGAGTAATTCCTTCCAGTTCAGTAAAACGATTAAGTAAAATAATCTTGAGAAAACAAAAATGTAGAAATTTTAGAACTCGAAAACCTGTCCATCATATCCAAGGGGCAAAAATAACGCTTCAATATGGTGAGGACGAAATAGATGACTTAGATGGGTCAAAGCTATTTCTTTCGCATTAAGCTGCTCTGCAAGTGTCATAGCCTCTTGTGAATTCATGTGCTTTTTGATATGGATATGGGGTGGAACTATAGCATCGGCAATAAGAAGGTCCGGATTTTCCATAAGCTTCAGGCTGGCTTCGGGAATTTCTGAGTTTGTATCTCCCGTAATCACTACTTTTTTATCACCTTCGCGAATTATAACCCCTGTAGGAACTTCCACAGGAGGGTGGTTAACTTTAAAAAGGGTGAACTGCAGCCCAATTAGCTCGAATGGCTCATAGAGTTTTACATAATGATATCTGGGTTTGAGGAAGGAAACATACTTGTCTATGTATTCAAGAGTTTCACGAATTCCATATACATCAACTTTATTTTGAACCCTGTAGAACTCTCCAAATCCTGAGTAGTGGTCGTAGTGCCCATGCGTCCAGATCACTCCATCTACACAGGACAGATTTTGTTTGAGAAATTGTTGCCTGAGGTCAGGGCTGGTGTCAATAAGGATTTTGCCTTTATCGGACTCTACAAGGATAGAAGAACGAAGACGCTGGCTTCTTCCCCCTTTTCGGGCGTCTTCGCAGGCAGGGCAATTACATCCGATTTTAGGAGTACCGACTGCATCACCAGTCCCAAGCAATGTTAGCCTCATATTACTTCTTCCTTTCGTACTCCTCGGATTTGAGCCCAGCTCTTTCATCAAAAGACCTTACCGCTTCCGGAAGGTCCTGCTGGGTGAGTATTTTACGCTCTTCAAGAAGAGCACTCAGGACAGCTTCCCTTATAACCATGCGTAGGTCCGAGCCTGAATAGCCCTCTGTCAATTCCGCAATTTCCCCTGTATCGAAATCTCCTTCAATGTGTCGGGTTACAATGTCCAGGATATTTTTACGCATATTGAGGTCAGGAAGAGGGAAATGAACTATTTCGTCAAAACGTCTCCAGGCCGCACTGTCAAGCATGCGGGGATGGTTGGTTGCGGCAATGAGAAGAACTCCATGCTCCACAAGGCTGATTTCATCTATGGCCTTAAGAAGGGTATTGACTGCCCGCTTGATGGCGGCATTTTCGTCAGAAGTTCTTGCTTTTGCTACGAAATCCAGCTCATCTATGAAAAGAATGCAGGGATTCAGTTTCTTTGCAAGCAGAAAAACTCTGTCAATGTTTTTTGCGGTTTCACCAAGATACTGATCTGTTATCATTGAGAGTTTGACTTCAACAAATGGGATTGATAGCTGTTCTGAAAGTGCACGGGCAACTGAGGTCTTTCCGGTTCCGGGAGGGCCGACAAACAGGAGTTTTCCAATATCATGCAGGCCGATCTCCCGCAGGTATTCCCTGTGCTGGATAGCTTTCATGATCTTTTCGACTTCGTTCTTCTGTTCCTCAGTGAGCACAAGGTCTTTGACCTTTTGCTTTACATCTTCAGGGGCAATAATGACAACGAGTTTAAGCATCTCTTCGCTTTTGTCCTCTTTCCTAATCTCCGCTATCAGGGACTCTATCCATTCCCTGTCGACTTCCTTAGGCCTTATTTTCGCCTTTGCAAGTGCATAGTTTGCAGCCTCATCTTTCCTTATTTCTCCAAAGTAATAAGCCAGGACAGGGTTATTTTCAATTCGTTCCTGGGAACCTTCTTGCTTTTCAAACCATTCCGCAGCCAGTTCGAAAGCGCTCAGACGAAGTTCAAAATGAGACTTGTCAGTATTTATGAAAGGGACATTCCTTACGATTTTTTCGATATCCTTAAGCCCGTACAGTTTTTCAATTCGGATAAACGTGGCTGTGATGGGTTTTGGAACTGTTTTTTCTGTGCTACTCCAGTAGTTTTTCCGAATGTTCTTTGGAAGATCATTTACATCTAGTTCTGGGTAGCGGTTATAGATCTCTGCGGTCAGCAGTAGTTCTACAATATCTAATATAGTGCCTGACATGTTTTTACCTGTTGCATGCTTGGACTAATCCACTATCAAGTGTTTGGCACTCAAATGCGGTAAGTTCTTAAATCATTCTTTAAGTTGGTAAACCTAGTAGTTGATTTTCTTCGATGATAAAATTTACGAAGCTGCCGACAGTAAAAGAAAAGATCGGCTAGAGATGATAACTTTATCTAGCAGAAGACGTTATCATCTACTCTATCTCTTTCGGGAATTTAAGCATATTTTCGGAAAAAGCCTTTGCCGCCTCCGGAAAATGTTCCACTTTCGAGAGAGCGATTGTGAATTCTAGAAATAATGAATCGTCTTTGTGAGACCAACTTGCTTCTTATAGAGGATTCAGTCTATATAGATCATTTCTAGAATGTCAAAGCATTACCAAAACTTCTACATTATCAAAACTAGTATATTAAAACTATTATTCCTAAGATCTCTCTATCTAAGGAAATCCAGAATATCCCTAGAGAGGACAATTGCATGACAAGAGAACAACTCTATTCAGGGAAAGCAAAAACTATCTATAAGACGGATGATCCTGAAACCCTTATTGCCGAATTCCGAAACAGTTTAACTGCATTTAACGGAGAGAAGAAAGGGGAAATGGAAAAAAAAGGGTATTACAACGCCCAGATCTCAAAAAAATTCTTTGAGATACTCGAAGCAGAGGGAATAAAGACTCATTTTGTCGAAATGCTTTCTGACATCGATATGCTTGTGAAGAAAGTCGATATTATAAAAATTGAAGTCATTGTCAGGAATATTGCTGCAGGCTCGATCACAAAAAGATATCCTATAAAAGAAGGCACAGTTTTCAAGTCCCCTGTACTTGTTTTTGATTTCAAGAACGACGAGTACGGAGATCCTATGCTGAATGACGATATTGCTCTTGCGCTTGGGCTAGCAACACAGGAAGAACTCGCCACACTCAGGGAACTCGCTCTGAAAATTAACGGACTGCTTGTGCCTTATCTGGACGAAAAAGGTATCTTACTTCCGGATTTCAAGCTGGAATTCGGAAGAAGGAACGGAGAAATCATCCTTGCAGATGAGATTTCCTGCGACACCTGCCGGTTCTGGGATAAGAACACCGGACAGTCCATGGATAAAGATGTCTTCAGGTTTGACAAAGGCGATATTTCCAAGGCTTACGAAGAAGTTGCCCGGCGTATAGTTCCTGAAATATTTGAATAAACCTTATAACGGCCAGAAAACTCAAATAAGCTTATAAAAGGCTTCAAAGTTTTCCTGCCTCTTATTTTATTTTTATATTGCGGTAAATAACATTTCTTTATTCACGCTATTTCTGTTTTTAATCTCGTTATGTTTTAAAAAATGAATCCAGAGTCGTTTGAAAACGGAAGTCTGAAAGCATCTTTGCCTGCTGCACCCATTCGGCTTTTGGTGTGCTTATCCTGCTCGCAAGGTCCGAAATTGCGCCTTCAAGAGACTCGAATTTTTTGGGAAGACTCTGGAGAGCTTTTCTCATACCTTCTCTAACGACCCAGACCCCAAGAGGAGCCCAATAATCCGGAGTTATTTCCCGGAGCACGAAAATTGAAGCCTGTCTTTTAATTTCGGCCAAATATTCAAGCACAGGCAGCCGTGCGGCATAATAACCCCCAGCCAGAGGAGAATATCCTTTCTTTTTTTCATAACCTTCACTGTCTTCCCCAATCCAGATTGATTCTCCAGACCAGACTGTTTTTGGGAGCCAGATTTCGATAAGTTCAAAGGAGTAAGCCCGTGGAAGGATAAGGACTTCAAAATGGTTCCCGAAATGGGTTCCACTAAAAAGCTGGATCTCTGAAACCCAGGAAAAGTCTTTTATACGGTCTGCAAGCTCTTTTCCTGCCATATCATCCACGGCTGTAATTGACCAGCGCGTTGGCACGATTTTCCGTTCTTTTCCTAGCAAGCCAATGGAAAACAGGCGCGTAATATGTTCAGCCGGGATATCTCCTTTATAGAGCTCAAGCACAGCGTCTTTTGCCAGGGCATCAGTGTCATATACAAGGTAATCCACTTTTTTTGGAACGTTTGGATTTTCTGTAAGCTCAAAGTTTTTCACAAGCCCTGAGGGACCCATAGGTGTTAGTACGGCATCGAATTTGAGTTCCTGTTTCGGGGCTTTGAAAAACCAGGCTTCGGTATCTACTGGCTTTCTGGAGAGAGCAAGTTCCTGAGCCTTTACAAGGAGAGGATTTTCCTTACTGCGGGCATCTTTTACATGGAAGTTTGTGTTTGCCCTGACCATACGGGAACGCATGGAGATAATATCTTCAATCTGCATGTTTGCCCAGGCTGAGGGCTCTTCAAAAAGCGAGGCTTCGCTCTCCTTTGCGAGAGGGGGAATGAGCGGGCCTGCCGAAACTCTTGGGTAGCCGTAGCTTCCAACAAAAATAGCAGGTGGAGATGCTCCAAAAACCGAGTTTCCTGAGATCACAGGGGCAATCGATTCTAAGGACTTGAACTTCTCAAGAATTGGGCAACGGGGACGCCCACAAAGTCCTTTTCCTTTGCATTTTATGCACAGTGTATCATTCACTTTAATTCCAGATCCTCACATATAACACAGGCTTTAGCTTCAGGAGCATTCCTATACAGCCAGCCGGATTTTTGAACAAAACTGCAAATCCCACACATTCCTTGTGTTTTTTCCTGAGAGGATAAGCCTTGATCTAGAAGCACTGATGCAAATTTCTTTATTTCTTTCTGGGTCTCATCGGAAAAATCAACTTCAGCCCCGCGTTTTTCACTCACGTACTGGGATACTGCAGCCCTTGAGAGCTCTAGGATGTCCGCTACATCTTGCTGCGTGCACCCGTGCTCAAAAATCATTGTTCTGGAAAGTTCTGCCCGAATTGCGGGCAAGACCTTCTGTACCATAATTTCACATGTTGTTTTCATGGGAGACCAACACCGCATAACCCAGATAAATTTACGAGAAATTCTCTTAAATCTTTACTTATCATATACTTTTGAGTAGATAGTCTGTTTCTCTAAATTTACCGAAAACGCATGCTACCTATACCGACAAATTATATGATTCCAGATCTGAAAATAGTACTACTTATCAGACCCGGTTTACCCTTGGAGGCTGGTCAGGGTTTAGTTTTTAATCTGTTCAGCAGAGAAACCCTTTTCCATGAGGACTTCTTTCATGCGGGTCAGGTGATTTCCCTGAAGTTCCACGGTATTTCCTTTTACCGTACCGCCGCATGCAAACTTTGATTTAAGATAAGTGGACAGTTCGTGAAGATCTATTTCACTTGCGTCGAAACCTTCTACAACGGTGACTTCTTTTCCGTATCTTCTTCTGTTAACTTTTACAGTAATTCTCTGTTGCTCTTTTGCAACTTCTTCGCAAATGCAAAGTTCTTTTGGAAGCCCACATACTGGGCACATTCCGCTGCTCATTTGTTGGTATATCCTCCGAATTTGTAATCATCGTATATGTAATTTACATCTAAAAAATAACTAATAGATATAAAGTACTTATCAATGAAGGTATTAAAGCCTAATGGTATTTTTCAGGCACTTTATGCTGAATTTTCAGTTAATAGCTAGGAACAGGCTACAGCATAAAAAGCCATCTAGTGCTTTATTACGTTTCAATTTTTTTTATTTATATTGTGCTCGTTTGTAGAGTAAAATTTAATAATATAATTGTCTGTAAAGGTACAGACAGCAAGCGAAAAAAGCTGGAAATCTAAAAGGTATTCGAGAGACTAATGTTTCGGAAATGAATAAAAGCCGAAAAAGCTTAAAAAGCTTAAAATCTCCACCTTCGCCGGAAAAGCTCCTCCTGCCTATCAAGAAATTAGATATATCTTGAATTCTATCTCTTTCTATTACCTGCTATTACAAATATATACACTTCTATTATATAAATTTATTAGTATAAAATAATAAAACACAATAATTCATATTCGGGGGCACCTGATGAACGAATTGAATGATTTAATAGGTTTTGTAAACGGAAATAATATAAGGCAAAAAGTACTCTCCTTGCTTTCCTCAAAAGGGGAAATGGAAGGGCAAAGAGTATCAAAAACCCTGAGAGTTGCACATCCAACCATTGCAAAAACTCTCGATGAACTTGAAGAAAAAGAATTGATTACTAAAAAGGAAGAAATATACTCCCTTACCGAATCTGGAGTAAAAGTAGAAAAAATGATCCAACAAATCTAATCTAAATATATAATCTTTTTATCCATTTTATTTTAAATATTACTTTTTTATCCGTCCAAAACCAATTTTATTCTCAGCCAGTAAAAACTTTCAAGACCATTTTTATAATTGAATACTCGATTGACTACTATAGCAATTCAGAAAAGTAATCTTGAATTTTCTATCAGTACTCATTTACTTCTTTTCATTCAGTTCTATACTTTGCAAAATTCGGGCGAGATGGAATCTAGCTGCACGCAAATCTATTCAGACACGACTCAGGTCTTGTGAGGGACGGAAAAGCTCACTATATTTGATTACAGAAAACACGGGAAACATCAAAAATCCAGTCCAGTAGATCAGCCCTCTTGAGCGAAGCGAAAAGGGCTTCGTCCTCCCGAGACGAGACTCGGGTAGCGAAAAGGGCAGCGTGCTCCCGAAGCGCAATTCGGGTGGCGAGACTCGGGTGGTGGGACTCAGGCGGGTTAGAAATATTTATTTAATCCCTATCCCTTTATGTCGGCATAGACTGTTAACGCTAATACTGAATATCTTGAATTTAAGGGAATAATCTATTAAAGAAAAACCAAGAAAAACCAAAGCTTCGGCATCCAAAAAAGGACTAAGTATCAGAGGCAAGGCAATGTTACCTGAAGAAGATCTTAAGATCATTAAAAAAGAACTCGGGCGAGAGCCCACCCTGGTAGAACAGGGCTGCTTTTTAAACTTATGGAGCGAACACTGTTCCTACCGCTCAAGTGCTCCTCTCCTGAAAACTTTTACTAGTACGGGCGAAAATGTGATTATCGGCCCCGGAGACGATGCTGCAATTATCAGATTCGAAGATGGATACGTGCTTGCCATAGGTATGGAAAGCCATAATCACCCTTCATATGTTGACCCCTACAACGGAGCTGCTACCGGTATAGGAGGCATTGTAAGGGATATAATCTCCATGGGAGCTCGTCCCATAGCCCTTATGGACCCTCTCTATTTCGGGCCTCTGGACACTCCAAAAAACCTTTTCCTTTTCGAGCAGATAATTAAGGGAATTGCAGGGTATGGAAACTGTATAGGAGTGCCTGTGGTTAATGGGGAGACTTTCTTTGACCGAAAATACAGTGGAAACCCTCTTGTAAATGTAGTTGCAGTAGGGCTCTGTAAAGAAGAGGATATCATAACTGCTCGCTCCCAGAGAGCCGGAAACAAGCTTGTGCTCGCAGGTTCAAGTACAGGAAGAGACGGACTTGGAGGAGCTTCCTTTGCTTCCAGGGACCTTTCCGAATCAGCTGAAGCTGAAGACCGTCCAAGTGTTCAGGTAGGAGACCCATATACCGAAAAGCTTGTAATCGAAATGACGCTGGAAGCAATGGCCAAAGGTTATATAAAATCCTGCAAAGACCTTGGAGCCGCTGGTCTTGGAGGAGCAAGCTCGGAACTGGCTGCGAAAGGAGGACTCGGAGCTCGGATCATCGCAGACGCAGTCCCACAACGCGAACCCAATATGAATGCTTACGAAATCCTGCTTGCAGAGTCTCAGGAACGCATGGTCTTTGAAGTAGCTCCTGAAGATGTCGATGCTGTACTTGCTCTGGTAGCAAAATACGACCTTAATGGAGCTGTAGTGGGGTATCTGACAGAGGAACCAAACTATACCGTTGAGTTCAAAGGGGAAGTTGTTGCGGATATTCCAATAGATTTGCTGACAGATGGAGCTCCAACCTGTGAAAAACCCTCAGTAGCTCCCATTTCTCAGGTTCAAGAAGATAAAGTCCCTGAAACTCCGGAAGATCTGAAAGCAGCTTTTCTGAAAGTTCTGTCTTCCTATAATATTGCCTCAAAGGAATGGATCTACAGGCAGTATGACCATGAAGTTCAGTTGAGAACCGTTGTTAAGCCTGGAGAAGATTCTGGCGTGCTCAAGATCACTGATAAAAAAGGAATCGCGCTTTCCTGCGGCTGCCATCCAAGAGCTACCCTTCTTGATCCCTATAACGGAGGAAAGACTGCAGTAATTGAAAATGCCATGAACCTTGCAGTAAAAGGGGCCGATGGACTTGCGATTGTAAACTGTCTGAACTTTGGAAATCCCGATCGCCCGGAAATTTACTGGCAATTCAAAAACGCCGTACTTGGGCTTGGAGACGGGGCAAGGGAACTCTCAATCCCGGTCGTGGGAGGAAATGTTTCCCTTTACAATGAAAGCGATGAGTTTAAGACTGCAATTCCCCCAACTCCCTCAATTGGAATAATAGGGAAAGTCGACCTTGAAACTCTTCTTCCTTCAGGCTTCTTTGCAAAATCTGGAGACACCATTATCCTGGTAGGCGAAACAACTGCGGACATGGGAGGTTCCGAATATTATTCCTGTTTTGGAGCCCCGAATGCCGGAAAAGTTCCTTCTGTTCCTAAAAATGCTCCCAAAGTCATAAAAGCCGTTATTGAAGCTGCAAGAAGTGGAAAACTCAGTTCGGCACATGACCTTTCCCTTGGAGGAATTGCTGCAGGACTTGCAAGGATGTGCAGGAACTCCGGTGCAAAGGTAGATCTGAGTGAAATTGCAGAAATGAAAGCTGAGGAGCTGTTATTCTCAGAAGCTCCAGCAAGAGCACTGCTTGCCACAGACGAACCAGAGGCTGTGCTGGAAATTCTCAAAGATGTGCCTCATACCATAATCGGTAAGGTTGGAGGCAATTCACTTGAGGTTAAAGGAAAAGATTTCGAGATTTCCCTCTTCCTCAAAGAAATCTCCGATGCATACGGCAGCCTTACAAGGTTTATGATGGGATGACCCTCCCGAGTCTCGTCTCGGGAGGACGTAGCCCTTTTCGCTTCGCTCAAGAGGGCTGATTTAGATATTATTGTAAGTAAGTTTCATTCAAGTGGGATAATTTACAAGACTACGGCTTTTCCGCCCACGTCTTGTTTTGGGAGTACAAGATTTTCTTTGCTTCCAATTAAAATGGATATACTTATCTTACCTTTTAAGCTGTTTTCAATCTAAGCTGATCCTTTTACCTCTGAGTCGTTCCATTTCTTCTATTATTTTTTGATCTCGCTGAAAGTTCAGATTTGACATAAAAATAGTCTTGAGTTAAGCTAAACAATAGTTTTTAGTAGGTTTCCGCACTAGATTACTGTGTTATGAAAGCTGTATGCATCTGTATGGGAGTGCATCTGCCTTACAGTCCCAAATGGTACTGGCCTGTAGAGGGTTTTTTCGGGGTGCCTGAGGTCGATCGCTATTTTGACCGGAATAATATTTTCTCCAAATTTTTAAAAACAAGCCGGCAACTTCTACGCCTTAATGATTTGGTTCTAGAATCCATAGAAAGGGGGGGGAGATATTCCTTTGATCTTTCCGGGCCGTTTCTTGAACAGTGTCAATGGGACCCCGAGCTTATAGAGTCTTTCCATGAACTTGAGGAAACTGGGAGCGTGGAATTTACAGGGAGCTGTATTTATCACTCTCTGAGTTCGCTGTATCCCGATCTCTCTTGGTTTAAGGATGAAGTACTTCTGTACAGGGAACTGCTTCGGGAAGTATTTGGTATTACCCCCGAGACATTCGTAAACACGGAGCTTCTATACACTGAAAGAGTAGGGAAGATTCTTTCCGGGTTGGGTTTCAAGTGTCTTATTGCCGAGGGATCCAGGAACCTTATGAATGGATATGGCCCTGTACACGTCTTTGAAAATCATCTTCCTACTTTGTTGAGGCATATTAACCTTAGCGAAGATCTAGAACTGCGTTTTTCGGAAAAAAACTGGCAAGGATATCCTCTAATTCCAGAAAAGTTCGCAGACTGGATTGCCAGCATGGAAGGCGACACCCTGACCCTTTATTTTAATTATGCAAATCTCTGCTTCCATTACAAAAATCAAAGTATGATAACTGATTTTATCCGAGTTTTTCCAGAAGCCCTCAAAGCCAGAGGTATTGAGATGCTAACGCCATCTGAGGCTGTGAGAAAATTTGCGCCTGTAAGACTCCCTACTCTGAGAACCGGACAAACAATCCGTTATGGGATGCATAACGCGGTAGGAAATCATGCTCAGCAGCTTTACCTGCGAGAACTGGTAAGAATTGGAGAGGAACTCTCAGAGCTTGAGGAAAATAAGGATTATCGAAAACTTAGACAGGTATTTGGTTACCTGCAGCAGAGTGAAATCTTTTTTTCCATGAATTCTGGAAATATCAGGGAAGGGTATGAACGGGCTGTAAACTATTTTTCCATTCTTTCCGATTTCAGGAGAGCTGTTCTGGAGGAGGGTGCATGACATCAATTTGCATGTATTTCCAGGCACATCAACCGTTCAGGCTGCGCAGGTTCTGGCCTGATGAACGATCAGGTTTTTTTCGCTATTTTGATGAGAGAAGCAACAGGGAGATTTTTGAAAGAGTAGCCCAAAAATGCTATATTCCTGCAAACAGGATCCTTCTGGATTCCCTTGACGATTATAAAGGAGAATTCAGGTTTTCTCTCTCTGTTACCGGGACTCTACTTGAACAATGCGAACTCTGGGAAAAAGATGTTCTCGAAGATTTCCGACAGATGGCAGAAACGGGAGCAGTGGAATTCCTGGATGAAACCTTTTATCATTCTCTTTCAAGTCTTTTTGAAGATAAAACCGAATTTGTCGAGGAGATAAAAGAACACAGAGAACTTATGTTTGACCTTCTGGGAGTTAAACCTCAGGTGTTCCGAAATACCGAATTGCTTTACAATAATACGATCGCGAAGATTGTTTCGGATCTTGGGTACAGGGCGATCCTTACTGAAGGTGCGGAGCGTATGCTTGATGGAAGATCTCCCAACGTGCTTTACAAGGCAAAAGGTTTGGGACTTCCTATTATCTTCAGGAATTACAAGCTGAGTGACGACATAGGATACCGGTTCTCGGCAAGGTGGTGGGAAGGATATCCTATGACTGCGGAAAAATGGGCATCATGGGCTTCAGGAATTAATGAAGACTGCGTTAATATTTTCATGGATTATGAAACCTTTGGGGAGCATCAATGGGAAGAAACTGGGATATTTTCATTTCTGCAAAAGCTTCCCAGGGAAGTGCTCAAAACTCGCCTGAGCTTCAGCACCCCTATCGAGCTTGTCGAGAAATATTCCCCTGTCGCTGAAATCGATATCGGAGACTTCTCCACAATTTCTTGGGCTGATATGGAACGCGATACCAGTGCGTGGCTTGGTAACGACATGCAAAGGCGTTGCTTTGAAGAGATAAAGCTACTTGAGCCCTTTGTTAGAAAAACAGAAGATCCAGACATCCTGCGTATATGGAAGCACCTGCTGACTTCGGATCATTACTACTATATGTGTACCAAATGGCTCGGAGACGGGGATGTGCATTCATACTTCAGTGTTCATTCAACGCCTTTCGATGCAGCGGTTAATTTCATGGCTGTACTTATGGATTTCAAAGCACAGGTATTCAGGAAACTTAGCGCAATAGCTTAATTCTATGCACATATACTAATTTATGGGAGTCGAGTCATATGGTTAGGGATTTATTCATGTTTGCAGGTTTCAATGAAAGCTCGCAGATTGTATGGTTTAAAATAATCTATTCGAAAGAACCCGGATCTTTATCTTTAATAACTGATTTTCTTGAAAAAGAAAATGCATTCGTTATGTTCGGTCATCTGGATAATATTACACAGAACACAGGAGAATATTCAGTATTTACCGAACTTGATAAAAATGTGAATCCAGAGGAGTTCGCCCAAAAGATAAAAGAGCTTGACGTTGTAAGCGAGGTAGAGTACGGAATTTCAAATTATGGGCTGGTTTATTCCGTGGACTTCCCTCTTAACGTTCTCGGAGTCAGGGGAGTTATGGCAAGGGCACTTACCCTTGTCGATATCATTAAAACTCTCAACCAGAATGCGCCACATGCCGAGGGACTTCTCACTCTTTCAGGACTTAAAGGAGGGATTCATGCAGCAAAGTATTTCAAGAGTATTCTGAACCTTGATGACAGTAATTTTGCAAGCATGCTTGCGGAACTTTACAGGGCTGTGGGTTGGGGAATTCTAGAAATTGAATGTGATCCCAAGACTTGCGAGGGAAAGATCATTGTGAAAGATTCTTTTATAGCTGATGTTTACGGAGGATCGGACCAGCCAGTTTGTGCCTTTATGAGCGGCTATTTTGCAGGTTACTTGACCGAGTATTTTGGGAAAAACATAAGTGTGAGGGAGGTAAGCTGTAAAGCTACAGGAAAGAAGGTCTGTGAACACATAATCTCGCCGGCACCGTCGGGCGGTACAAGCCAAGAATACCAGTTGAGAGGGGACACACGGTGATAAGGCAACCCAATGTCATTCTCGGAAATGACGAGCTGCTTGTAACAATGGGGAGAAAAGGAGAAATCTTGGGCTTTTTCTACCCCCGTCGAGACCATGCCCAACATGTTGAGGAATCCGTCGCCTGTATTCATACAGGGGAAAAACTTCTCTGGACAAACGATAACGATTGGCACTGTATCCAGAATTACATCGAAGACACCAACATAGTATCCACAAAACTTTATCATGATTCGGGAATCCGAATTTCCATTCTTGATCTAGTACATCCCGACGTCCCTGTCCTTATCCGCAGATTTAAGGTCCAGTCTCAGAAAAAGATCTCAGGAAAATTCTTCTATTATTCTAATTTCAACGTAGGGGAAACATCCAAGAAAAATTCCGGTTTTTGTGATACCGATACTCACCTGCTCGTACAATACTGGCAAAATTATTGTATCGGGATTTACTCCCTCCCGGAATTTACTGAATGGCAGATAGGCAAGGCAATGGATACCATATGGTGGACCAATTCTAAATTTGATATGGAAGATGGAAAACTCCAGGGGAATAAAGAAGATATAGGAAATATTAATAATGCGGCTGGATGGGACCTTGAACTGGAGGCTGATGGAGCAAACGAGTTTGTTATCCTCATAGGAGCTGCGTCTTCCAGACGCCTCCTGTATAAGAGAATACACGAGCTCTCAAAATTGCCTCTGGAATACGTTTTCGAAAAGACGCGAGAACATTGGGTTATGTTGCTTTCTAGAAAGCAAGTGCTCAAAATGCCAGGGCTTGAGGGATACGATAACCTGCGCCAGGAACTGTTCAATGCCTACAACCGGGCTTTTCTCATGCTTTACCTCCTTAATGACCGCGAATATGGATCTTTTGTAGCTGCTCCGGAGTTTGACTCTAATTTCGAGAAATGTGGAGGATATGGATTCTGCTGGAACAGAGATGCCGCAGAAATCGTGCTTGCACTAAAGCATTCCGGTTATCCAGAGTATTGCGACATGTTTTTTAAATGGTGCATCCGGACTCAGCTTCCTGATGGCTCTTGGTTTCAACGTTACTGGCTCAATGGGGATATAGCTCCCTCCTGGGGCAATTTTGATTACTCGACTCAAATAGATGAAACCGGATCCACGCTCTATGCTATGGATGTTTATTACAGGGCTCTTGAAGGCCTGAAGAAAGCTGAGTTTCTTGAAGAGGTCTGGGTTTCTATACTCAGGGCTGCCGAATATCTTATGAAGCGGACCAAGTCAGGCCTTCACGAAAGCTGTATGGATCTCTGGGAAACTTACTACGGAATTTTTACATATACAAATGCTTCAATTTATGCTGGGCTCATGGGTGCTTCTCACCTGGCTGAAGAAAATGGGGAAGCTGGCATGGCAAGGCGCTGGAAGAAGAGGGCGGAATTCATCAAACAGGCTACGATTGATCGTTTCTGGCTTCAGGAAGGCTACTTTGCAAAAGGAGTTATTAACGAAAAACTGGACAAAACCGTCGATGCAAGCATTCTTGGCACCTATGTTCCTTTTGGAATGCTCTCTCCAAAAGACCCTATAGAGAGGGATATGATCAAGTTCATGATAGAAAACATTCAAAAAAAGCTCTCAGTATCTTTCGGTCTCAACTATGGCATTAAAAGATATGAAAATGACAGTTACATAAACGGAAACCCGTGGGTAGTAACCACTCTCTGGCTTTCGGAAGCAATGTTTACCCTTGCCCTTGAACTCCCATATGAAAAAGCAGTACTTACCCCTACGCCTGAGACTCCTTCTGGAAAAGAAGAAAGCTTTGATGAAAGCGTGAAAAGACTAACCAATGAAGGAATTAAATGTCTTAAATGGGCTCTTGCCGGAGCAACCAGTACAGGACTTCTTCCGGAACAAGTGGACCAGTCTACAGGCAAACCTGCCTGGGCAATTCCTCTTGCATGGAGTGGATCTCTAATGCTTGATAACATCCTGCTCTTGGACAAAATATGCAGCAGAAAAGCTGGGAGTCCAGAAGAAATTTGAAGAACAAAAATCGGAGAAAAAGAGGAATGTAGTAATTAAATGGTTCCTTTACTTATCAAAATAAGATATGAAAGAAGCGAAGAAAGAAAAGAGATACTGGCAATAAGGAAACACTGAAAAATTACGCCTTTTAGTCCTTCCTTCCACGCTTTTTCGTGTTGACAGTGGTTTTGGAATATACTTTCCTGTGCTTTCTGTCTAAGTTTAGACTTTTTTAGTTTAAGTTTATACTTCGTTACTAATTTCTTTTGCTCCGCCAAGGTATGGCCTGAGAACCTCAGGAATTTCCACGCTCCCGTCCTCGCGCTGATAGTTTTCGAGTATCGCAACCACAGTCCTCCCTACAGCGAGGCCTGAGCCGTTAAGGGTATGGA
>JAMXLQ010000162.1 GCA_024280975.1 Methanosarcina sp. | reverse complement strand
CGGAATTCTGGCCATAGGCCACGGAAGCAAGCTGCCTTACAATAAGGAAGTAGTCACTCAGATCGCAGATTATATAGCACGGAAACACTCGGATGTCGTTGTCAGAGCCGGCTTTATGGAAAACAGCGAGCCAACCCTTGAAGAGGCAATTGAAGGTTTTTCAGGTACCGGCGTGACAAAAGTCGCAGCAGTACCGGTTTTCCTGGCGTCTGGAGTTCATATCACAAAAGATATCCCGGAGATCCTGAGCCTGGACGAAAACGGCTGCGGTACCCTGGAGATTGACGGAAAAGCTGTCCCCCTGTGCTATGCAAACCCTCTCGGGGCCGATGAGCTTATCGCAGACCTTGTGTTCAAAAGGGTTCAGGAAGCCCTTTAAATTCATACCTGAGGTCCGGTTTTACCATGGACCTTTATCGGAAAAAGTTCGCCGTGCTCGATCTGACCCACGGCGGCATTCCCATCGCAAAAAGCCTTGCAGCTGCTGGAAGCGAAGTAACCGGAATAGATGTCTACGGGACAGTTGAGCCTGAAATTCTGCTTGAGCTTAAAGTAAAGCATGGAATACACTGCTCAAAAACTCCTCTTCCTGCCTCCAGATTCGATCTTCTAATTGCGCCTGTGCACCTTGATAGCGCATATCCGATGCTCTTAGAATCCAGAGCACAGGGAAAAAGCATTCTTTCGCACCACGAAATTGTTGGAGAAATTCTCAAAGGTAATTCAAGGCTTTCAGGCATTAAGACGGTTGAGGTTACGGGCGTAAAAGCAAAAACAAGTACTGCGTCCCTCCTTGCCGATATGCTCTCCAGGCAATTTGAAGTAGTACTGCACACCTCGCGTGGGCTCGAATATTGGAAGGCGGGCACTTCTTCTCTTATTTACAGGGGCCTCAGCATAACTCCTGGAAGCATTCTGGTTGCAGTTGAGAATGTTTTTGAGGCCGGGTTCAGGCCGGATTTTTTTATCTTCGAAATCTCAATCGGAGGCACAGGAACTGCTGATTTCGGGATTCTTACAACCCTTTCCCCGGACTACGGGATTGCAAACAATACCGCTCTTGCAAGCGAGGCAAAGCTCCAGCTCATCAGAAATGCAAAACCCGGAAGTACCCTTCTCATTAATGTAGGAGCCGAAAAAGCCCTTAAAGCTGCAAAAACGAGCAAGATAAAGGTTCTAACCTTTAAAGACCCATTCAGCGCTGAGTTTCCCGGAATCCCAGCTCAGATAGCCGATTTTATGCTGGAAACCGGATTCAAGCCTGTATCACTACCAGTCCCTTCTGAGTTGACAATATCTTCAGGATTATCAGGTTCATCAATGTCAGCCGGTCTATCAGACTCATCAGTTCCAGTAGGCTTACCAGAGCTCCAGAATTCTCCGACATCTTCAGGTTCTAGCATTCGCTTTATACATAAGGGAAATGAAATTTTTTCGGCTTCCTTGCTTCCAGGATATAATATTTCGGCTTACAGGACCGCCTTTGTTGCAGCATCAGCAGCCGCCCTTGAACTTGGAATTGAACGTGAAGCTGTTATTTCGGTAATTGAAGGTTTCAGAGGGCTTTCAGGCAGGATGCAGGAAAAGGAAGTGAACGGCATCTCCCTTATAGATAATTCTAATTCCGGTATGGATATCCTCTCGGCTGAAAAAGCCCTTGAGTATGCTCTCCTTAAGAAAAAGGACGAAAAAAAGGAAGGTGTCATCCTCGTGCTGGGAGAAGAAGCCTCTCAGGTCTGTGAAGGGCTGCCCCCTGAATCCGTGCAGGGCTTTGTAGAAAAGTTCGGTACAAAATGTAGGCAGGTTATCCTGGTAGGAGAACGAATGAAGGTAGTAACTGGGAAAAACATTTCTTACGCACGGAATCTTCCTGAAGGGCTCTCAAAAGCCTCTGAACTTGCAGGAGGCGACGATATAATACTTTCTTCGGTAAAATGCTTCCGTTAAAGACTTCTCTTACAAAGTGTTTTCGCTAAAGAGTTGTTTAGGAATTACTGAGAAATCAGGGAATTAGCAGGGAATTGCTAAGAGACTACTAGGAATTACCAAAGAACTTCTGCATGGAATAAAAATTTCGAATACGACTTATTAATCCGGACAGGCTAAATTCAGACTTCAGGCTTTTTGCCGGAATATTTATGATACAGTTTTATACAGGCTCTTCCAATCTGTATTCGTTTCCATTACTCACTTTAATTTCAACTGATCGTGTTTCCAGATCTCGCTTGCGGTACAGGCAGTAGTCCAGATTCCGTGGAACCCAGAAATCTTCTGAGGAAATGCGTTCTATCATTCTTATCTACCCCTATTGTCTAAAAAAGAGGATTTGTCATGGCTGGAAAAGAGATTTCAATCATTCATCCCCGCCCGAGTTCCATAGTTGCGGCTCTTTACACTCTAAGAGACTTAAATGTCGATGTCGCTATCCTGCATGGGCCTCCGGGATGTTCCTTTAAACATGCAAGGCTGCTCGAAGAAGACGGTATACATGTCGTTACCACAGGACTTGATGAGAACGGTTTCGTTTTCGGAGGGCATGATAGGCTTGTACAACTTATCAACAAGTCAGTGGAACTTTTTAACCCTAAAGTTATTGGTGTGGTAGGAACCTGCGCCAGCATGATCATCGGAGAAGAAATGCATGAAGCCGTGCTCGAAGCAAATCCTGATGTCCCTGTGATCGAAGTAGAGGTGCACGCAGGCTACCACAATAATACAAAAGGAGTGCTTTTTGCCCTGGAGTCCGCACTCGATGCCGGGATTATTGACCACAAAGAATTCGAACGCCAGGAATACCTTCTTGCAAAAGCCACAGATGTGGAAAAGAGATTTGGGGCTGCAAGCAGGGAATACCTCGCTCCCTCTCGCGGAGATGTTAAATATAAAGCCGCAAAGCGTGTAATTCAGCTGCTTAAGGAAAATAAGAAGGGTCTTGTCATCATGAACGCCAAAAAAGAAACAGGCTACATGTTTGCAGACATCACCCTTGCAGTCAATGAGATTGCGGAAACTCTCGGGAAAAAGGAGAATCTTATTAACATGGCAAATATCGACCCAAAGCTTGGGCTTCCCAGAGTAAGGCAGCATGCCGAATATATAATGAGAGACCTGAAAGCACATGGGGTTGAAATGCATGAAATCATTGGCGGTATGGACGAGTACCCGGTTGCAGGGGAAAAGGTCAGTGAATTGATAAAGGAAAAATACAGTGACTTCGACTTTGCGATCATTACAGGGGTTCCGCATGCAATTCCTATGGAACATATAAGGAATATGGAGCTTATTTCGATTACTAACGGCCCAAGGCAGGTTCTGCCCTTAAAAGAGATGGGTCATGAATATGTGCTGGTTGAAATTGACCTCCACCCGAAAACTCTGGGAGTTAGTGAGATCGTGGAATCCGAATTTGGGGCTACCTTACGGGAAGTTGCAAAAGAAGCCTGAGCAAGAAGGGATAGGATAAAATCAGGAGGAAGATCCTTTGAAAAAACAAAAGATCATTGCAATCTACGGGAAAGGCGGCATAGGCAAATCAAGTACGGCTTCAAACGTTGCCGCCGCCTGTGCCGAGGCAGGAAAGAAGGTCATGATCATAGGCTGTGATCCTAAAAGCGACTCATCAATCACCCTGCTTGGAGGCAGGAGAATTCCAACCATTCTCGACCTTCTGCGTGAGGGTGTGGATGTAAAGGAAGAAGACGTAGTCTTTGAAGGATACGCAGGAGTCAAGTGCGTGGAAGCAGGAGGTCCTGAGCCTGGCATAGGGTGTGCAGGTCGAGGAATTATTGTTGCGATCCAGAAACTGAAAAGCATTTCAGGAGATCTCTTAAAAGAGCAGGATTTGATCATCTACGATGTTCCTGGAGACATAGTCTGCGGTGGCTTTGTTGCCCCTGTCAGAAAAGGGTTCGTAAATGAGGCTTATGTCCTGACTTCAGGAGAGTACATGCCCCTTTATGCAGCAAATAATATCTGCAAAGGTCTTTCGAAGATAGGAATGCCACTCAGCGGGGTAATCTGCAATTCCAGAAACGCGAGTAGGGAAGAGGAAATTGTTACGAAGTTTTCTGAGGAAATCGGCAGCCAGCTTATGGCTTTTATTCCGAAGAGGCAGGCAGTTCAGGATTGTGAAAGGGAAGGCTACTCTGTAATGGAAAAGGCACCCGAATCAGATATTGCAGATATTTACCGCAAGCTTGGAAAAGCAATCCTTGAAAACGAAAAAAGAGTTACATCCGATTCCCTGAGTGACGAACGGTTAAGGGAATTGACAAAATAAACTAGAGTGACAATAAACTAGAGTGACAATCATTGACGAAATTCGTAGAGTAAATTGGTGACGACTAGGCTGCGATATAAGCTGCAATGAAAATAAATTGCAATACTATAAACTGCAAAAAGTAAATTAACCTTATAATTGCCGTGCAAAACAAATCAGGGGTATCGAAAAAATGCTTAATGACAAGCCAGCCCTAACAGGGAATATTCCCAGGATTCTCATTTCTGCAGACCGTTCCTCTTCAGGAAAGACAACGATTTCAATGGGTTTGATGGCTGCTCTCGTTTCAAGAGGCTATAAAGTCCAGCCCTTCAAGGTCGCCCTGGACTATATCGACCCAAGTTATCATACAGAGATAACTGGCAGGTTCTGCCGGAACCTTGACGGCTACCTTATGGATGAGAACGGAATTTTGGACGTTTATACCCATGCCTGTGAAACCGGCGATAAGGCTGATATTGCGATTATCGAAGGGGTTCGAGGACTTTACGAAGGTTTTGAAAGCTTAAGCGACCTTGGAAGCACTGCCCAGATCGCAAAGATCCTCAACTGCCCTGTAATCCTTGTAATTAATGCCCGGAGTATTACTCGTTCAAGTGCTGCCCTTGTAAACGGATACAGGAATTTCGACCCTGATGTGGAAATTGCAGGAGTTATCCTTAATAACATAGGAAGCCGTCGCCATGCTGAAAAAGCGAAAGAAGCGATCGAGTATTATACAGGCATTCCGGTTATAGGAATCGTTCCAAGAGATCCCTCAATGCAGATTTCCATGCGTCACCTCGGGCTTATGCCAGCTCTCGAAGGCCGAAGGCGGCTTGGGGATGGAAACTTTGAAGCCCGCCTTCATGGCATTGAAGAAATTATAAATAAAGGAATTGATATTGACCGCTTTCTGGAAATCGCGAACAGTACGAAACCTCTGAAAAGTCCTGAGAATAGCGTTTTTTCTTCGGTCTCCAATGTCGGAGCATCTAAGCCAAAGATAGGTGTCGCCCTGGACGAGGCCTTTAACTTCTACTATCGCGATAACATCGATCTTCTTAAACTTGCAGGTGCAGAAATCGTTTACTTTAGCCCTGTTAAAGACACTGAACTTCCTGAGGTTGACGGCCTTTATATAGGGGGAGGTTATCCCGAACTTTTTGCAGCCGAGCTTGAAGCTAATGAGTCCATGCGCCAGGATATCAAAAAGGCCTCTAGCACAGGCATGCCGATTTATGCTGAGTGCGGGGGGCTTATGTACCTTACAGAAAAAATAAGTACTGGTATCCCTGGAAAGGGTACCTATCACGATGCCTCGATGCCGGAATCTACATACTCAATGGTTGGAGCGCTCCCAGGGCATACTATTATGGGACAAACAAGAATAGTCAGTTACAATATTGGAACCCTTAATAAGGACTGCCTTATCGGGAAAAAAGGCAACAGTTTCAAGGGGCACGAATTCCATCACTCAGAAATAAGGGAAATTCCTGAGGACGCTGAATTTGCGATAACTCTGTCTAGAGGGACAGGCATAAAGAATGACAGGGACGGGCTTATTTCTGGAAATACCCTTGGCTCTTACGCTCACCTGCACGGGGTTGCATACAGAGAGCTTGCAGGCTCACTTGTAGAGGCTGCAAGGAAGTTTCGGGAATCAAAATCGTAATGTGTGCAGATTTCTTCCTTAGTGTCTGCATGCCCTTTTATAACGTGAGAATATGTTTTCTTAAGGCATGTCGATTTGCAGGTCGAAAATGCAATTTATATTAAATCCGATTATAACAGGTTAGATCGCAAGAAATTAGATTATAAAAAACTTATATTGTGAGTATCCATATCAAGATAAATCATTTTATATTAAAATAGACTGCGTAGATTAAGTTGCAGTAAACTAAATTATACCAAACTAAATTATACCAAACCAACTTATAACAGGCCAAATCATAGTAAGCCAAATTGTTAAAATAACTTATTTTTATTTCATTTTCTTTTCAGGTGAATCTATTGAAAACGCAACTTCAAGAAGACCGGGTCCTTGCTGGAAAGGAAGCGGTAGCTGAACTTTACAAAACTGGTTATTTCGGGCGCCCTAAGGGTAATGGGCTTGAGCTTTCACTCGTAGAAGCTGCCTTCCTTCTGTCCAGAGGAAAGCTAGAGATCGAACTCGAAGGCACACTGCTTGACTTCAGAGCCTTTTTCGAACAGGCCTCTTTGAGGCAGCCGAACTTTGAGCTGAAATATATAGTTTATAAGGACCTTAAAGAAAGGGGGTATTATGTCCAGCCTTCTGCTGTTGATTTTCGGGTATATCCCAGAGGTAGCCATCCCGGCAAAAGTTCCGCAAAAATTTTTGTCCATGTCCAGTCGGAAAGGCAGCTCTTACCTGTAAAACTCCTTCAGGAGTCGGTCGCCGCGGCAGAGAATGTGCACAAGCAATTCATCCTTGCTGTAGTAGATGAGGAAAGTGACCTTACCTTCTATGAGGTTAAAACTTCAGTTCCTGAAGGAGACATGCCTGAGCTATATCCTGCAATTAAAGCCGATGCCACTTTCCTTGAAGACAGGGTAATAGTCTGGGAAGCTCAGGCTTCGGAAACTCTATATTCGAAGGGGTTTTACGGGAAAATGCTGGATTCCGAAAGGCTGCAGCTCTCCCTAGTAGAGTCCCTTTACCTCTTTTCCAGAGGCGTAATAACGGTTAGGGACAGGAAAGGTAAAGTGTTTTCATTCAACGAGTTCATCGAGAAAGCCTCGGAGATTGAGAGTTCTTTCCTGAGAAAATACAGTGCATATAAAAGTCTCAGAGATTCAAGGCATGTGGTCAAAACTGGTTTTAAATTCGGGACGAACTTCAGGGTATACCGAAAAGTTGAGTCAATAGAAAAAATTCCGCACTCGGAATACCTTGTAAATGCCATCCCTGCGGATTGCGAGTTCAGGCTTCCGGTTATGTCTGGAGCGGTCAGACTTGCAAACAGCGTAAGGAAAACGATGCTTTTTGCAGTCGAGAAAGGGGAAGAAATCGAATATCTGGATATCAGCCGAACAAAAATGTGAGATTCTGATATGGTATTATAATTTGGAACTCTAACTAGTATTCTAATCGAGTATTCTAACTGGTATTCTAATAAATATTTTGGAGGATATCTTTCCCTGCTTTAAAATTTCTTAATTTCATGAAATTGGGATCTTCAGCCGAGGTATAGTATGTGGGATATTATTGCAGTAGACATCTCTGGCAGGCACAGGATTAAAGGAGGTTATTACATGGTGTGCGCAGCAGCGGCGCTTACGATCTCGGCTAGCTACATTGAGAAGGTCAAAGAGATCAAAATCCTTCCCCTCTGGCTAAAAAGGGCTCCTAGCCTGCTGGATATCGTGCAGCTAATTGAAGATACGGCTGACCAGCTTTCCTTTGAGGGTACGATTGTGGCAGAAAAAGGGGATATGTATAATAAACCCAAATGGGTGACCGAAAGTATGTTTTCCAGAGCTTTTAAGTATCAGGAATCAATTGCCGAGAGGCGGTCTATTGAACTTGTGCATCATATTTCCCTGAGCTCCCGTAATCTATTGATAAAAGAACTTCAAATCGAGGCGTGAAAATTTTAGCAGAACAGAAATCCGGTAACGGAAGCAAAGTAATTCTCGTTAAAAGAACAATTCCCAATACGGATCCTGAACGTGAAGAATACCTCTTTCAGGAACTCCGAGAACTTGCAAAAGCTGCAGGTTACCTGCCGGTTGGTGAGCTTAAGCAAACCAGGTATCCCGACTCAAAGTACCAGCTCGGCCGAGGGAAAATCGAGGAGCTTGCCGAACTTGTGAGGAGTACGAGTGCAGAGAAAGTTATTTTCTATAACAGGCTTTCTACAAACCAGCTTTTCAATATTTCTGAAATTTGCAGATGTCCAGTTATCGATAAGTTCCAGCTTATCCTTGAGATCTTTGCAAAAAGAGCAACTACTCATCGCTCAAAACTTCAGGTAGAACTGGCAAGATTGAGATACGAGGTTCCAAGGGCAAGAGCTGTTGTTTCTCTCCTTAAAAAAGAGGAGAGGGCAGGATTCATGGGGCTTGGAGACTACGAGGACTCTTATGAACAGGATCTAAAGAAGAGGATCGCAAGAATTCAGAGTGAACTCGAATCCGCAGAAAAGGATGATGAGTCCTTGCGGGCTTTAAGGCATAGGAAAGGCTTTTCTTTAGTCTCTCTTGCAGGATATACAAATGCCGGAAAAAGCACGCTTTTCAATGCTATTGTAAATGAAAGTGTTGAAGCAAAGGATATGCTTTTTACAACACTTGTACCCCTTACTCGAGCTCTGGATCTTGGGGGGCGAAAAGCTCTTTTGACCGATACTGTGGGATTCATAGAAGATCTTCCTCATTGGCTGGTTGATGCCTTCAAATCTACCCTGGACGAGATTTTTCTCTCGGATCTTATACTCCTGGTCGTGGACGCAAGTGAAAAACCCGAGATGATCCTGCAGAAACTTTCGACGTCTCATGATACTTTGTGGGACCGAATTCAGGGAGTTCCTATCATTACTGTGCTTAACAAGGTCGATCTGGTTGATGAATCCGAACTTGATGGCATTATGGAACAGATAGGCTACATGGCTCCAAATCCTGTATTTGTTTCTGCAAAAAAAGGCACCGGTATGACTGCTCTAAAAGCGGAAATAATCAAGCATTTACCTCCCTGGTGTTTTTTCTCCCTTTCCCTTCCGAATTCGGAAAAAGGAATGTCGATCCTCTCCTGGTTGTATGAAGAAGGAATCGTGCACAGAGTTGAGTTCGGAGAACGTATCCTTGTAGATTATGAAGCCAGGACCGAAATTATTAACCGAGTACATGCTCTTCTTGAGCCTCAAGAAATCTAAATGTAAAAATTGTTTTGATTACAAAAATAATTTTGGTCAAATTTTTCTAAAAAATTTGGTACAGGCTCTCCTTAAACCTCAGGAAGCCTGAAAACAAGAATCTTTTGATCAAATTTTCTAAAAATTTTAAAAATCTGAGAATATCTCTATCATCTCCAGGTCTTTCTGAAGGATAAAAGGCTTTTTGAATTTTATAAAAGCTGCTGGAATATTGATAGAGCATTTTTCAATATCTTTTTCCCATGGAGTTTTTTGCATGGCTCGAATATCGTTCGTATAACTACGAAAGATATTTATACTCAAAAATCGTTTGTTTACATGCGAACGGGCGTCTACTGAAGACATCAGACCCTCCTAATATCCTAAACTATACCCTTAAAACCAGATTTTGCTATGTTTCTGCCCGTTCGCAGTTCCTCCTATATTAAATTTTTATTTTAAGATTGTATCCGTTCGTAAACAATCGAACGATCACAATACCTCGTGGCCGATATAAACACAGGCACAGAAGGATTCTGGAAAAAATTTCTTCTAATTTCTTCTTTAGCTCTTTTTGTTTCCATTTCAAAATTTATATAAATCCATCTCTCGTTCTTCTGTTAACATGAAATTCGATCTGCATGTACATTCCGAGCATTCAAAAGATAGCAACTCGAGTCACGACGGCATCCTTAAATTCGCAAGTAAAAAAGGTCTTGACGGGTTTGCTATCTGTGATCACGATACTGTAGAAGGCGGGCTTGCCTGTGAAAAAAGAGCTCTGGAACTTGGCTTTGAGCTTACGGTCATTCCAGGCGTAGAGATTACTTCTTCGAAAGGGCATATCCTCGTTCTTGGAATTAATGAGAATATTGAGCCTTTTCTGAGTCCAGAAGAAACGATCAGGAGAGCCAGGAAGCTCGGAGGCACGGTTATTATCCCTCACCCCTTCAAGCGCAGTTCTCACGGAATAGGAAGTTTTGAAGGGCTTGATATTGATGCCGTTGAAGTATTCAATTCTCGCTGCCTTTTCAATAACGCCAACCGGAAAGCTGCAACCGAGGCAAAGAGACTTGGAATCCCAGGTGTCGCAGGAAGTGATTCCCATATTCCCGAAATGGTAGGCCAGGCATACACCGAGATCGACACGTCGGAAAATACCCTCGAAGCCGTACTGAAAGCCATCCGGGAAGGAAAAGTTGCCCCTGCGGGAAAAAACACGCCTACGTCCGTAATTCTCAAACAGATGTCAGGCAGTGCCAGGCGAAAAATTAAGAAAAAACTGTTTCATAAAGTCTGAATGATTAAAAATAAGACTTTAGCATTGTCTGGCCTGGAAATTTAGTAGGGTTCCAATCTTATGGTTGTTTACTGTCAAATCCATTTTAACTTACGGAGTAATTTCACAACTATTGCCACAAATATGACAGGTATTATTACATTGAGTGCAATCGGTATTATTTCATTGATTCCTATTATTTTATAGCCCCCAGTCAATTCTTATTTCTGTTTAATTTAAAAAGCAGTTTCAAAATTAATACTAAGAATATAAGAGGTATTATTATGCCGAGCACAATTATTATTTCAGAGGTTCCTATCATCATCTTACACTCCTCTTTTTTATAAACTTTATCTTAAAAATTGTAATGTTTTCCAGTAACTATATTTTCTACCACTATATACTGTTTCCTATAGTTGCTGCTCACTCATATCGATGAGTAAAAAAGTCTCATAACTATCGGCTCAACTGCATGTTTTTACAACATTAGGCTGTCAACTTTCCTTTATTCTCGATCTACCTAAGTCTTTCTTGTCTTTTTTCCTAAATCAAGAACTACAAGAATAATTTATTCGATTAGCTTTATATATTTCTCAGTTTTAAGGGGTTTAATTCTATTTTTCTTATTTTATTCTCAATTATATGCATATAAGCTGAGCAGCATCGAATGTATTCAGTGAATAATTACAAGATCCACATTAAATTAAACAAAGAGTTGGAGGGTAAATAATGGGTAAACAAATATCTGACAGGACAAGAAAGACTAGTGGCATTCTCTTGTTAGTTCTTTTTGTATCTTCACTGGCGACTTCATCTGTAAATGTAGCTGCATCTGTAAAATATGGAGACAAAAATAGTGATATCTATGCTTGCGGATACCGAGCAGGATACTTTAAAGGATACAATGCAGGATTTACAGACAGGGTAAGTGGTAAAGATCCGAAAATGTTCATCACGATCTATTACGGGCCGAATTCCGGATACAAAGGTGGGTATTTTAACGGATTTAGAGACGGATATGATGTTGGATATAATGCCGGAAAGAAATTATAAAACCTCTGATCCGGCGAGCATTGTTGTAGTCTCTCAGTAGTGATGCCTTCTAAATGATAATTCGTACTGGGAGCAAAATGGTCTTTTTATGACTCATTGAATAGAACTAATCAGCTCATAGAAGTATTTCGGTTCGTGAGTATAATAAAGATTGTACCATGAATTTAACGTTTGCAGCGAGAACACATCCAGTCTCTTCAACATTTGAACAGTAAATTCCAGTGGAGCTATTCCGGAAGCAGTAATCAGATTTCCGTCAGATACCGCTGGTTCTTGTTTATAATACTTTTCTCCTGCGTAGTTTGGACATGTCATTTTAAGAAATCCAAGATCATTGCTGGTATGCCATCTATTATTCAGCATCCCTTTTTCAGCAAGTCCCATTGTAGCGCCGCAAATTGCCCCAACAATTACACCTTTCTGCAAACACTCTTCAGCCTTTTTTAAAATTGGGTTGTGAATTGGTTCTGTCCATGTATTTCCGCCAGGGAGGATCAGGGCTGCAGCATCTTCAATGATAAATTCTTCATGTCCGATATCAGGTAGTATTTTTACACCACCCATTGTAATTACAGGGTTTTTATCTACACCAACTGTCACTATTTTTAAAGGCTTTAGCCCTTTTCTGTAGTATCTTCCCGAGTTTAATTCAGCGCTTAAATAACCGACTTCCCAGTCAGCCATTGTGTCAAATACGTAAAGATATGCTGTGCTTTTCATATGTGATCCCGTTGTCTTTAAAATGTCAAAGATATCTGATTTCATATTTTGATTTCGTTTTACCCAATATATCCTAGTCTTCACATAAAATATCTGTATCTATAGAAAGGGCTTTGTGGAAATACTCGAGATGAAAAGTATCTGTCGATAATGATGAATAAAGGATATTATTCCAAGAACTTCATGCTTTAATTAGAGAAAAAAATCAAAGTAGGCTCAATTATCAAAGTAGGCTCAATTACCAAAGTAGGCTCAATTATATACCTTTAAGGCAAAGGAAAAAAATAGGGGGAAAATGTCGAAAAAAATTTAATCGGATATTTGATAAAATTAAGTATATAATCAAAGGAACATATCAGAGACAACATTCTCTGTAGTGAAAAGGAAGTTTGAGAAAACAATTAGAGCAAGGAAATTCTGTAATCAATTAAAGTAAATTAAATTCAAACTAATTGTGTATAAAATGAACAAAAAAATTGTAAAATAATTTGCATTAAATTAAGGATTTATGCAGAACCCTAAAAATTAAATCTCATTATAATGAGCAACGCTTCTGTTTACCTTACCATCTTCTCCAAAAAACAGAATTTCTGCGGCAAGTTTTCCGAAAACTGCCTTATAATAAATTATCAAGCTATTGACACTTACAAACACATCAAGCAACTCAAACCTGAGATCCGGAACTCTTTCAAGTGCTTTTTCCCAGTACGGTTTCACATTCTTCTTGCCTTTGAGCGTGCCTGTTTGATCATTCGTTACAAGGACTATCATAGGAGTAGTCATCTCGAAGTCTTCACTATAATGCTCGAGAATTCTGTCAATATTATGAGAGTTCCAAGCATCAACCCATTCTCTGGCAAATTCCTGTGCTTCAGGTACTGATATCATTTAAATAGCTCCTGTCTATTTTTAAAATTTTGGAACTTCTAAAAGTACTTATATCTTTTTTTATATGTCAGGTAGTTCTAATTTACTGCGATTCCAAAAAACAGAAATATTCCTGATACACTTGGAGATATTCTAGCTTCCTAGAGATGTAACAAAATAGATTACAAACGCTGTTTTCCTCGAAAGAAAAGGACTTATCGCTTGCGGTCGTATCCTTTCTATAAGCTCAAAACTTGTTAAACCGATTGTTTAGTATTGGGGGATAAACAATGGCAGAAACAACCGATCAGAATAAGCCCATGATCTGGAAAGAACTCGTACTGGGATTCGCTGTGGTTGAATCATGTATATATCACTCGATTCGCACAATACCTATTGTGACTGCGAGCATTGCCGAAGAAGTACTTTTTACGGATAATCTCACCAGGCTTACGAAACTGGAAACTGATGAGACTGTAAAAGGAGTTCTTCCTGTTCCATTTCCAACATATGAAGTGACCGGATCAATGCCGGCTGAAGGTGAAGAGTTTAGCGAGGTACTTCTTTTAGGATATGAGTATCCAGGTGTAGAGTCACCTGATTGGCTGGAAATTCTTAAAAGAGAAGTCGCAAATCCAAGAAGATGCGTGTGAAAGTGTCTAAAGTAATTATATTTTTAGAGTATTTAGCTACTTATTATTTTTGGACTACATTAAAAACGACAAATAATCATGGGGCAATAGCATCGGCTGAAAGGTTGCATATGCCTGTGAAGCAAATCAAAAAAGTAAATTAAATAAGTGGTTGTCTTATTGCGACCTACCAAAAATATTCTTTAGAGTCTCATTTACCAGGCCGACTGCACTGCAAGTTGCAGGTGTACCCGCAAGGGCATTCAGCATTACGAAATCGTGTATAGTCCCAATGTATCGAACAGCTGTGACATTGACACCTGCCTGGATTAGCTTATGAGCATAGGCTTCACCCTCATCGCGAAGGACGTCATTTTCATCAGTAATAACAAGAGCTGGTGGTTGTCCTTTGAGCTGGTCAATCGAAGCCTGTAGTGGTGATGCCGTAGGTTGCTTGCGCGCTTCTTCATCGGGTAAATAATTATCCCAAAACCATTTCATTGCCTCACGGGTAAGCCAGATCCCGGTTGCAAACTGTTTATATGAAGACGTATCAAGATTTGCATCGGTAACAGGATAAAACAGCACTTGATAAGCAATTTTCGGGCCGCTTCTCTCCTTTGCCAGCAGGAGAACAGCTGCCGCCATGTTTCCGCCTACGCTGTCGCCGGCCAGAACTAACTTTGAAGCATCCAGTTTTAGATCTTTCCCCTTTTCTGCAATGTATTTTGTCGCTGCATATGCCTCTTCGATCTGGGTAGGATATTTCGCTTCAGGAGCTGGAGTAAAATTGACAAATACGACTGCAGCATTAGCCCCGTTGGCAATTTCCCTAATTAATCGATCATGTGTATCTTTGCCTCCGAGCACCCAACCCCCGCCGTGGAAGTACATCACGGCTGGTAGGTTTTCTTTACTTCCTTTTGGCCTTATTATTCTGACAGAAACCTGTCCACCAGGGCCAACCGGAAAGTTGAGGTCTTCAACATCTGCGGGTAATTTTGCTACCTCAGCCGCCTGCAAATCGGAAAGAACCTTACGGGCGTCTTTTGGTGAAAGCTCGTAGATTGGAGTTCCTCCCTGTTTGTTCACATTTTCTACAAATGTTCTGGTCGCTGGTTCGAGTAAGTCAATGCTAGTCTGATCCATACCAAAATCCTCCTGACTTGCTTTTAACCTGTAATTGATTATTGACGCTAACAAATAACGCAAAAAAATAGCACAGGTTGCCCATAAACATATAACCGATATTATATATTTGAGCCAATGTTTATGAACCTAATGGGAAAATGAGCACAAAATCAGATTTTAGTAATGTCGTTCATCCTATTCTCCCCATTGGAAAAAAATGCCTAGTTGCTCAAAAGGCAAGATATGAAAATAGAATTTTAAGTACGTAGCCGGTATTATGTGACATGTTCATTAACTTTGTAATTACATCTTAATTGTTGACCTTTGGAAGTTTGTTCTTGATTTTTACATCGGGTTTATGTCAGTTAGTTAACATTCCGGCGTGAAAAATGTTAAGTTTCTAATTGAGGTGAAGTCCGTTTTCTGTCTAAATGAGTTAATTACAAATATAGAAACCCTTATAGGGTAAAAATTAGAGACTGATAGAACCATGGCCAGGGAAATAAGGATACTCCATACTGCAGACACGCATCTGGGATACAGGCAGTACCACAGCGAGGCCCGGAGAAACGATTTTTTTGCAGCTTTCGAGCTTGTTGTAAACGATGCGATTGAGATGCAGGTTGATGCCGTAGTGCATGCGGGAGACCTTTTTGATTCGAGGAACCCGACCCTTGAAGATCTTCTTGAGACAATGAATATCCTTTCCCGATTGAAGGCGGCTGACATACCTTTTTTTGGAATTGTCGGGAACCACGAGAGCAAGCAGAATACCCAGTGGCTCGACCTTTTTGAGGAAATGGGGCTTGCGACAAGGCTTGGGAAAAAACCGCTTATGGTTAGCAATGTAGCTATTTATGGAATTGACAGCGTCCCGAAATCAAAAATTCCGATATTCGATTATTCAGGGTTTGAAGCGCCGGATTTTACCCTTTTCACGCATTCAACCTCTTCCCCTCTTTCCGCCCCTTCAGCGCTTTCTACTCTTTCCACTCCTTCTACGCTTTCTACCTTTTCTCCTTCTGTCGAAAATTGCTGGAATCTGCTTGTGATGCACCAGATTATGAGTCCTTTCCCGTATGCGGAATGGAACTGCGATGAGGTGCTTGAAAACCTTTCTTTTAGGGTTGATGCAGTTCTTCTTGGCGATTACCACGAACATTCAATAACTAAAAGTAAAACCGGTGAGACCTGGATAACTTACCCTGGCAGTACGGAACGGAACAGCACGTCTGAAAGAGAAGCTCGTTCT
>JAMXLQ010000161.1 GCA_024280975.1 Methanosarcina sp. | reverse complement strand
TTCTTATATCGAATTGATTCTAAACTAAATCATAAAATTGAAGAGTGATTTTAAACGAAATGTACTTACTTAATATACACACATAGACCAAAAAGTGAAATTAAATACAAGTGCGTGATCATGAAGGATAATTGTATACCAACGCACGAAGAACTATCAAAGTACTGTAATGTGGAAGGAGAAAGTGCATTTCTTACATGCCCAAAATTCCTAAAAAGATTAAGATATAAAAAGATATAAAGATCGTTTTTTCCTTAAAATGAACCGAGTACAAATGAATTGGTTCTGTTGCAAAAAATCTGGTTATTTTACAAAATAAATAAAAATCTTCACAATTGGGAAAGTTACTCATTCTCATTACCCGAAAAAAACAGTACCTAAAGGTACCAATTATAGCCTTAAAGACGAGAAGAAATTTTTTGCAACGGAACCACTATGCATCAGTATTTCAATAAATTCAATAACCGTACGAAATAATTGAGATATTAAAGTGTCACAAAGGTTTTTACAACAATGTATCCAAATATTAGAAAACCTATGTTGTATAATATGGTTGTCTCTGGAGCTAGCTTTTCAGCAGTCTCTTTTTTTATTTCCTTATCTTTAGATCTCTTTTTTTTCAACTTGTTTTTGAACCAATTTAAAGCCAAAATAACTATTACTATCATTCCTATTATTTCTGGGATAAAAGTGTTTTCAGGAATAAATCCTTGCGAGAATTCAGGTATAAAAGATTCTTTTAGCAACATTAATAAAAATGCGAGTCCATCAGTAATTTGGTCTTTTGGAAAACTCCATCCAAGGAGAGGCCAAAATAATGTTTGTGGAGTGTTCCACATCTGATCTTCCATAATATGAAAAAAAGAACCCGAAGCAAGGGCAGTGACTCTGAAGTCACATCCTTTGTTTTGTAAGTATAAGCCTATCAAGAAAAGGGTAAAAGAGAATACAAGTGTATGACTTATCATGCGTCCGTTTGAAATAGTAGAAGCAAAGATAATCATTCCTAACGGTTTGTCGACTAGATCAGGCAAAAGGGCTCCAATAGCAAGATACTTTGGATCTATGATATTCTTTAATCGTGGTGCAAAGTATGAAAATATAAAAAATATTCCAAATGTAACACCTGTATGTCCAAAAATCAACATAATAGTGCAAAATACCTCTCTTTTAATATATAACAATAGTTTTCTAACAGTTCTGTGAAATCGGCTTGACAAGATTACTAAAAAAGTCGCTGAAGGAGAGAAATTCTCCTTTATAGCTTAAAACCTACTTAACTGTGATATAACTGGTCTTTTTCGCCGTGTTACTACACACTATTGCTCTGCAGTCATTCTTCTTAATCAGATATTTTAAAAAGGGTAAGGTACTTCTTTTTTAGGGATATGAGGAGTACGCTGTCTAATTTTGCGTTATGAAGTGTTTTCACTTTAGAAGGCTGGTCAAATGTTAAATAGTGAGCATTTGCAAAATTAGCTCCTTTAAGATTAGCCCCTTCAAGGTTAGCTTCTCTAAGGTTAGCTCCTTTTAAGTAAGACTCTTTAAGGTTAGCTCCTATAAAGTTAGCTCCTTCAAAGTAACCTTCGCTAAGGTTAGATTCAGTATTTGTAAACATCCCATAATCCCTTTCCTTTTCCATGAAACTTCTGTTTGTCTTGTATCAACTGTGAATTAAAAAGTATTATTACCGTGTATTATCATGATCCTGAATACAGGCATTGTCTACCATGCACCTTGAATACCTGTCTAATTTTCCTTCAGCTACTGTCCTTTTGGGAGGTTTGATATCCTGTAGTCATAAATGACAGTAGATGTCCCCAAATTAATCTTATAAGCTGCAGATGGGAAATACCTGCAATCCATATAGATCTGTTTGAAGGTACCCGAAACCTTCTAAGTTGTAGATAGAATACGCCCATTATAAAACTATTGGATATATTCTAAATAGTACTAAAATAAACTAATTAGCGTCAAAGTACATTTTTCTTATCAAGTCTATCCCAAAATCTTGTGAGCTGAAGATAGAAGATGTCTGCAGCCCGTTTTGAGATCTGATTCGAGGTACCGGCATCTTGATTCGAAAGGAAAGTACTTTTTTGAGCTGAAGCTTTTTGCGGAATATGAGAACTGGTCAACCTATTTAGAGTTGTGTGGATCTGGAATATTTTTGGAATCGAATCACCGGAAGCCTCTAATCTATAGATTAAATAAGTTTATTATATATTTATTGGATATGTACTATATAGTTAAATTAAGAATAATTAGTTATTTGAGCGACGATAATTAGACTTTTTCTACAAATTCACAAAAATAAGGTTTTAAGACAAAAGCTGACGGTAAGAAAGATATGCTTCAACATAATTGAAGAATAAGCATAGATATAAATCGTATAATAAAGGGTGCTGTAACGTCTTCGTCTGGTAATACTATTCTATCCATTTTTTTCAATAGCAGTTGCCATTTCGAAAATAATATATTTGCTGTAACAGACGAAGACGTTACAGCACCTTTTTATTCATTAACATTAAAATCTGACCTGACAAAACTTTACAGAACCAAAAATTTAGAAAACAAATAAATCGCTCGACGTTGAATTTTCGATGCGCTTGAAGATTATCAAAGATTAACTAGTTATGTGCTTAATACATACTTGTTTTCCTTAAAAAACGATTGTTGCATCCGTGATAATAAATACTGTTAGAAATTAATACAAATGGAGTGATCTAACATGATGAAAGAAGGAATGGGTCATATGAAAGAAAGAATGGGAGAAATGTCAGAGGAAGAAATGGAATGTGGATCAATGCATAGCTGGATGCCAGAGCTCACAGAGGAACAAAAGAAAAAAGTTATGAGAATGAAGTCCGACTTAAAAATCCTCTTCCTCGAGAAGAAAATAAAAGACATGGAAAACGCAATTGACCTGAAGAGGAAGATAATAGAGCGTATAAAGAAAATGCAGGCTGAATTTGAATAAAAGTGCTTCCAACATCATCGAGAATGTGTGATTTAGCTTTTCGATAATAGCGGCTTTGCACAAAAAGTCGGGCAAAATCGGGACTTTTTGTGCAAGTCTCAAATTGGGGTAGTGCTACGTAAGCTGTCACCAGCCGCAAAATAGCAGGTACTATGGGCATAATTTGAACAACTCGTAAGTTCCATCTTTTCTTCTGGAAAGAATTCGACTCAGTTTGACCTTTTGGAGCAATGCATGTTTATATAGTATCCAGGTTTTTTGAAAAATATTGTTTTAGCAAATGTATTAAAGAGACCTATATGATCGCATGATAATTATTTCTGATTAGATTCCATTACAAAGTGATCAATAGGCTTTAAAGATGAGTAGCAGTAGCGTTCGTACCACGTATTAAAGCTATATTTTCGTTAAAATATTGGCTGAACTCCAAATAATTTTTGTCTAATCTGAGATTAAATATATGATGCACAGGTTTTATTGTAAAACCTGTGCATCATAAATTACAACGTCACTAACATAATTTTTGGCATACTACCTATTTTTCTTTTGTATATTCTTTACTGTGAAATTAATTTTTGCTTCTATATTATGATTTTTCGCAATAGGACCCAGAGGCATCTTTAAGTTAAATTCAGCTCAATTAAGTTCAGTAACTGAGATATATAACGATTTTTCAGTAAAAAAATCTTAATATGTTTATCCGGAATATATATTGTGGAAGGTGAAACAATGATATTCGAAAGAGGATACACAGTAAGAAAAATTAGGACATCACATGGAACTGCTATCTACTTATCGAAATTCGGTAATGTAGTAAAAGTTGTACCATGCAGTCCAAAGATAAATCTTACTGACAGATACGTAAGAAAGTT
>JAMXLQ010000160.1 GCA_024280975.1 Methanosarcina sp. | reverse complement strand
AGCTCATTGTTGACCTTATCTATGAAGGCGGTCTTGAGAGAATGTGGCACTCAGTTTCCAACACCGCAGAATACGGAGGCATGACCGTCGGCCCCAGGATTATTAATGAGGAGTCACGCGAAGCCATGTATGAAGCCCTGGAAAGAATTCAGAACGGTGAATTTGCCAAGGAATTCGTTCTCGAAGGCATGATCAACCATCCTGTACTCAAAGCCATGGAACGCCAGGAAAAGGAACACCAGCTTGAGGTCGTCGGAAAGCAGATTCGTGCAAATATCCCCTGGCTCAACAAGAAGATCGATGACGACTGATTTTTTTGTGATTGACAGCCTGTAGACAGAAAATTCATAAATCTGGAAGTATAAATTTCAATCCGGAGGGGAAATGATGTCATTAACAGGAGAAAGCAAAGTCATTAACACTATCCTTAACAGACGGAGCGTCCGGGAGTTTACGGACAAACCTGTCAGCAAGGAAGATATCAACACTATCCTTAATGCAGGCCATTGGGCGCCTTCCGGATTGAATAACCAGCCCTGGCGTTTCATTGTTATCAGAGATAGAGAGGCTATCCAGAAACTCTCTGAGTGCACGCATTATTCAGGTATAGTGGCAGGAGCTCCTCTGCTTATCGCTACTTTTCTGGACAATGAAACTTCTTACAACAGGACAAAAGACATCGAGGCAATAGGGGCTGCAATCCAGAATATGCTTCTTACCTGCTGCGAGCTGGGTCTTGGTGGAGTATGGCTTGGAGAAATCCTGAATCAAAAAGAGAAGGTCAATTCCATTCTGGGCTGTCCTTCTGATCTTGAGCTAATGTCTGCTCTAGCAATTGGGGAACCGGTTCCAAAGGAAAGAACTTCAACACGTAGGACCCTTTCCGAAATAGTATTTGACGAAAAATACGGACAAAAATGGGAGGAGTAAACCTATCCTGGGATTTCCAGGCTAAATTTCCTTCAATTTGTTTTTTATATATCTTCAAAGATGCTTTAATCCCATCGAGGATTAAATTTATAATCTATTTAGCACTATAACCAGCCAGTTGACTGATCTTAGTTTAGTCTGCTAGTTAACTGATCCAAACATTTTCAGTTGAAGGTCTGTAGTGTAGAGGATATCACTGGAGCCTCCGGAGCTCCGAACCTGGGTTCGATTCCCAGCAGACCTGTTTTTTAAAAAATTGGTTTAGATTTGGTTTAAGATTTGATTTTATTTTTATATTATTCCTGGCATAAGGTATAAAGACAGAAAGTAAAAAACAAAATATCAAAAAACAGAATATGGTTTTGAAGGTGTTTATCTAATGTCTAGGGGATTAAATCGTCGCTTTCTGCGTGCTGGAAGGCGGATATCTTTAGTTCAGTTAATTCTCATAGCGATAATACTGTACTTTTTACTGCGGATTCTTTTACCGCTTTTGTGGACTCTGTTTTTGATCGTAGTTCTGATTATACTCTTGAAAGTAGTGCTGGAAAACTTCTAATTAATTTTTAAATTAATTTTTAATATGATTTCCCTGTTCTATAGGTTTCACTTCTTTTGTTGCACTGCTTTTCAATAATTTTTTCAAAATAACAGCGAATATTTCTATAATCTCTTATTGCCTAGTTGAAATATAAGCTTGAATTACCTTATAACTTTACAAGTTATTTTTTATTTGTATTTGAATATGAGGCGATAACTCATATTCTCTCTACGTAAGTTTTTGAATAATTACGGATCATGAAATAATTGTAGGATTAAAAATTAGTGTGAGAGTCGCATAGTTTGAGAGTTTTGCATAAAAGTTTTATAACTTCTCTGGTATAAATTATTTATACAGTTATGATGAACGTTTCAATAACACCCAAACTCCACAAAAATACGCTTAAGTGGTATAATTATGTTAGCTTTGTATATGTTTAAGCTTGCCTAATTCTGCTTTCAGGGTAAAATTCACAGGAGTGAAATATGAAGCATGATAAAACAGCGACGTAAGTAAAAGAACTCTTCCCTCAGACTATTGGCAATCATCAAATATATTTATCCTTAAAGGGTGATGACCATGAATAAAACAATAAAATATATGATTGTTTTTGTTGGAGCAGTTTCTTTGATAATATTAAGTACTCTAACATTGTCAGGTTCGCAAGATGGTATTAAACAAGAAAATAGTCCCTTACAAGAGAATAATAAACTTGCAAATAATGATATGCCTTTATACAGTGAATCCAGTGCGTCCCTTGTACCACTAAGTTCTGAGGAACTAAGCAACAACTCGTATACAATTGTAATAGGTTCGGTAAAAGAAATATTTCCAAGCAAATGGAACTCTATCGATGGAAAAAGACCTAATGGTATTGATTCGTTTAGCCTGGAGCATCTTATCTACACAGATATCACTATAAGTGTAGACAAGTATCTTAAGAACCCACTGCCATCCAAAGAGGTTACAGTAAGAGTTGATGGTGGGACAGTTGGAAATGATACCTATATGGCTATGTATGAACCAAGCTTCAACTCCAATGAAAAGGTTTTACTTTATCTGATGAAAGACGTTACCAACCGTACTAAGGACATTGAGCCAGAACACTTCAAAGTTACAGGATGTATGCAGGGTAAGTTCACATTGACTAATGACGGGAAAGCTGTAAGACCCGACAAAACTGTTAGTCAAGAGGAGCTGTTGAGTACAATTGTTGAGTACAATTAAAGAATAAACGCAACTTATTTAGTGAGTAATATGTAGCCTTAGTAATGTAAAACTAAAAAAGAAACCAGAACTATCTGGTTTCACTTTTCTT
>JAMXLQ010000159.1 GCA_024280975.1 Methanosarcina sp. | reverse complement strand
TTGTAATTGTGAGGGAAAGTACCGCAACATGGTAGAAACAGCAAATGAAGGCATCTGGATTACCGACCTTGAAGCGGTTACAACTTTTGTTAATCAAAGAATGGCGAAAATGTTCGGATACACAACGGAGGAAATGATAGGGAGATCAGCCTTTGACTTTGTCAATAAAGACGATGTGGAAAGTTTGTTTACCAGGATAAAATCCCTACAGGAAGTCGTCAAAGAAAAAGAATACGAAATGAAGTTCTGCCGCAAGGATGGCAGCGTTGTCTGGTCGCTTGTGAGCTCTACACCACTTCTTGACACACAGGGAAAGCATATAGGTAATATAAGCATGCACTCTGATATTACTCAGTGCAAGAAATCTGAAGAAAAGCTTAAAAAAACAAGTGAGGAATTAGAAAAGCGGGACCAGGAAACAATAAATGAGCGTCAACGTCTTTATAACTTGCTGGATACGCTGCCGGCAATGATAATCCTATTAACATCTGACTATCATGTCGCCTTTGCCAACCGCAGATTCCGTAAAAGATTCGGAGATCCAGGGGGCCGACACTGCTATGAATATTATTTTGGAATTACCCAGCCGTGTGAATCCTGCGAATCACATAAGGTACTTGAAACCGGTCAACCTCATCATTGGGAGGTAAGCGGTCTGGACGGAAGCGTTTATAATGCCTACAATTTGCCGTTCACTGATGTTGACGGTTCTCCCATGATCCTTGAGATGGATATTGATGTCACAGAGCAAAAAAAGGCAGAAGAAAGACTTCAAGAAAGTGAGGAAAGATACCGTAACATTGTAGAAACAGCAAACGAAGGTATACTCACGACTGACAACAAAGCCATAATCACTTACGTTAACCCAAAAATAACAGATATGCTAGGATACACTTTGGAAGATGTTATTGGCAGACCAATATGTGATTTCGTCAGTGAGGAATATAAGCCTATTGTCAAACTGAATCTGGAAAAAAGAATGCCGGGAGTATTTGAAAGCTATGAATTGAAATTAATTCGTAAAGACGGTGCCTCTCTCTGGGCGCTTATTAACACTAAACCTCTTTTTGATAAGGATGGCAAGTTTATGGGCATAATGAGTATGTTCACTGACATCACTAAGCGAAAAGAAGCTGAAGAAGCTCTCAGCAATATAGAGGCTGTCCGTAAAAAGGAAATTCATCATAGAATCAAGAATAATCTCCAGGTAATCTCATCACTACTAGACCTTCAAGCTGAAAAGTTCAGGAACAGAAAAAATATCGATGAATCGGAAGTCTTGGAAGCCTTCAGGGAGAGTCAGGACCGCGTGATATCAATGGCTCTTATCCATGAAGAATTATATAGGGGTGAAGAGCTTGATAAACTTAACTTCTCTCTGTACATCAAGGAACTCGCGGATGCTCTTTTTTTGACTTACAGAATTGGTAATATTGATGTCAGCTTAAATATGGATCTGGAAGAAAACATATTACTTGACATGGACACAGCAGTTCCATTAGGAATTATTATCAATGAGCTCGTTTCCAATTCTCTTAAATACGCATTTCCTAACAGAAATAAAGGAGAAATTCAAATCAAGTTCCATAAAGATGAAAATGGAGAACATAGAAGCAGTATAGAAGAAAGTAAAAGCGAGAACTATAAGAGTACTAGTTTTACATTGGCAATTTCCGATAACGGTGTGGGCATTTCTGAAGACTTTGATATCAAAGAACTTGATAGTCTGGGGCTTCAGCTTGTAACTTTCCTTGTCGACCAGTTAGATGGAGAACTTGAACTGAAAAAAGGCAAGGGGACAGAATTCATTATTAGGTTCACTGTAGTAGAAAAGAATAATCATGCATCCGTATCAGCCCTACGATTAATTGAATAAGTAGTAGTTTTTTCGCTTTGTAAAAAAATCTATCTAAACCAGCTTCAAGAAGCTGAAAATGAATACTTAAAACGAGATCATGTCATTCAGTTCAAATAAATGGAGATTAATTATTTCTGGTAATTTCTGCAAGGCCCATTTTTTATATTAAATATCAATTACCTTTATAGGATAACAGATGTCCAATCCGACCCAATACCTTCAAAAAAAATTTAAAATTAGACATCTGAAAAAATTGAGAAAAATATAGACAATTTTTTTCATTAGTATAATTTATATTTGTAATACCGGATTCTACTCTTTAATATCGTCAAATATACAATAATTTCATTATAGTGAGTTCAGGAATCTGAATTTCTCATACTTCATTATTATTTGATTATCATACAGGAGATTTACCTTTGGGAACAATTAGCGAAAAGATTTTCTTCCGGGCAGCGGGAACAGAGGCAAAAGCAAACGATTTTGTCCTGGCAGATATTGATTATGCGATGGCGCATGATGGCACCTCAGTACTTACAGTTAACGCTTTTAAGGAAATGGAAATGAAGAAGGTCTGGGATCCCTCAAGGATTATAATTCCTTTTGACCATATCGCGCCTGCAAATAATGAGACTTCATCTACTTTGCAAAAAGAAATAAGAGAATGGGTAAAGGAACAAGGCATTCCGAACTTTTATGAGCTGGGGGAAGGAATATGTCATCAGGTGCTTCCTGAGAATGGATTTGCCCTACCTGGAAAACTGGTTGTGGGAGCAGATTCTCATTCTTGTACCTATGGAGCTTTCGGGGCTTTTGCAACAGGCGTGGGAGCTACGGACATGGCTGAAATTTTCGCCACGGGTAAGCTCTGGTTTAAGGTGCCTGAGAGTTTCAGGTTCACTGTTGAAGGAAGGCTTAGGAAAGGGGTTTATGCAAAAGATCTGACCCTTTACCTGATTGGAAAGACTGGAATTGACGGCGCCACTTATAAAGCTGTAGAGTTTTACGGACAGGCTATCTCCGAACTGTCGGTTCCCGGCAGAATGACTCTCTGCAACATGGCGATCGAAATGGGAGCAAAAACTGGGATTGTTCCACCGGACGAGAAGACCTTCGATTTCCTGAAAAATAGGGCGGCTGCTCCATATGAGCCAGTTTACGCCGACCAGGATGCAACCTATGTAAAGGAACTTGTTTACTCCGCTGACGATATCGAGCCTCAGGTAGCCTGTCCGCACCAGGTAGATAACGTGAAGCCTGTAGGACAGGTTGAAGGCATTCACGTAGATCAGGTTTTTATTGGGACGTGCACAAATGGGAGACTTGAAGACCTTGAGGTTGCAGCAGCAATCTTTAAAGGAAAAAAGGTTGCAGTCAGGACTATTGTAATTCCCGCATCCCGTACGACCCTCCTTGCAGCAATTGAGAACGGAACAATGGAAACTTTGCTCAAAGCAGGCGTAACGCTTGCAACTCCTGGTTGCGGACCGTGTCTTGGTGCCCACCAGGGAGTGCTTGGGGAAGGGGAAGTCTGTGTTTCAACCGCAAATCGAAACTTCAAAGGTAGAATGGGAAAAGGCGGTTTTATATACCTTGCATCTCCTGCAACCGCAGCAGCCTCGGCACTATCAGGTGAAATTACTGATCCAAGGAGAGTTTGAATCTGAGAATTGAAAGCCAAATAGTTTATGTTAACGTTCGGGCAGAATCGTTTGAAGACTGATCCATATCATTGAGAATTTTAAACTATTCTGCTTATCCAACTATTTCATTCTCTAGATTTTCAATATATTCTTTTTTTACATATTTTCATATGTTTTTGTATCTTGACAAAAGTTTTAATTATATCCAGCGGTCATTTATACCATGAATCTCATATATTTGAATAGGAGGAACAACTATTACTGAAGAACTCAGTCACGAAAATCTTTCAAATTTGATTGAACACTGGATCGAGCATAACGAAAGCCACATACAGAGTTTCAGGGAATGGGCTCAGAAAGCCAAAAAAGATGGTTTTCTCGAAGCCTCCGAGGATATCTTTGAGGCTGCCAGTAAAATTGAGGAATCCAACAAGTACCTTAACAAGGCAAAAGAAGGACTTTTTCACAAATGAAAATGTATAAGAGTTAAAGCTTAAACACTGACCTTTTATATTCTATGTGCCGGATTTTCCCCCATGATTATCTTTTGTTTTCTTTTTTTGTTTGTAAATTAGACTTCTGGGGACCTTCTCAGGCTAGGAGCTTTTCGACTTCTTCTGGATTTGCAACAAGTTCATTGGCACTTGATTCTTCTATATATTTCATGAAACTTTGTTCTTCTTCTGGATACAAGTCCTCGCTTTCCAGTAGCTCTTCAATCAGGCTGCCCCCAAAATTCCCTGCACAGATGTGAGCTGAAGGGTAACAAGGATGTCTGTTACTTTGCTAGAGCTACTTTTTGCGATCACATCACCTGCAAGTTCAACTGAGGAAGTAGTCTGTTTCACACCTTCATCAATAGTCTTCTTGGCGGTATCGAAGGTAGTGAATCCTGCCCCGAGAACCACACAAGAAAATACTGCTGCGACAACTACAAAAGCTGTTAGCACAATTCTGATTCGAGCCCTGTGAAGGCTCTATCGTCTTTTCTAAAAATACTAAAAATTCCTTTCATTCTATATCACTCCTACAGTTATTTTCGAATGAAAGTATATAGAGAAATTAAAGGGTCACGTTCTCAGCATCTCTGTTTTTTAATTTTGATCGAAGTTTATTGATGACTGATAAGTTGTTAAGGAGCTGATCTGCATGGTTCCCTATTAATTACTCCCATACACATACTCATAAATTTCAAATAGATACTAATATCGAGCCCATCCCAAAACTTGATCTTACCTTATTATTGCTGCCAGCATTCCAACTCCAAGACATGATATTTCTTTGATTTCATATCTTGGAAACACTTTCTTGCATGACTCTATCCAGCTAAAGAACCTCTCTATTGCACTTTTCTTTTTGTATTCTTCCTTATCAACCTTTATTGGCCTTCCTCTCTTCTTTTTCTTCCGATTTCTTTTATTTACTAGTATATTGGACTTTATTCCTCTTTTCCGGTTATATTTTCTAATTTTAGCTGTATCATACATTGCATCAGCTGTCATTTTGGAAGGCCTGTTAACAGGCCTTCCTATGTGTCTCCTTATCTTAAAATTTTTAAGTGTAGGTATGTAAAGTGTCGAATCATTCTTATTTGCCGGAACAATAATAATAGAGAGAGGTAAACCCTGTAAGTCTACTAAAGCGCTTAATTTTACTCCTTTTACTCTTTTGTAGCCATCGTAATCGACTTTTCCCCTTTTTTGGTAGGAATATCCTTTGTATCAGTAAAACAATGGGAAAGATCTATCTTCTTCAAATCATAACCTTTGCTTAAAAGTTCATTGAAAATCTTCTGATAAGTACCATATTCACACAAATAAAGATGAAATCTATGCGCTGTTGACTTAGACCCATAGCGACAGGGAACATCTTTCCACATACAACCGGTCATAACAACGTACAAAATACCGTTCATTAACTTTCGCATATCTGCACGAGGTCTTCCTGTATGTGGTTTCTGTGGAGGAAGATAGAGCTCTATGCATTCCCATAGAGCATCATCGATTTCATGGAATGACATAATATTAAATTTATAATTTCAATATAATATTAGTTTTGAGATAGACTCATCTACAAAATTAATTACAAAAATTTTGATGTTTTGATCCTTAATCGAATCAGATAAAGACAAATATTTTAATTAATTTAAAAAACTGCGAAGCTTTTTATAAAGCAGCTGTTAAACTATTATTTATATGTAGAGGGGCTCTACAGAAATACGTTGATGGAGAGTAAACTATGGAAAAATATGAAAGATTCAAGGCATGAGCTCAGCAGAATCCAAATTATTTATTACTCCTATCATTAGGTTCTGTAATGAGCTTTTCGTTGTTAATAGGTTTTAGCATCGGAATTCTTGCAGGGAATGGAATAATTGTAATGCCCAGTGACATTTCTCTAACGATACTTGAGTTAATCATTTGGTGTTTAGCAATGATTCCAATTTCTGCTTGGGCACTGGAGATAAAAGGAAGAAGCAAATGGTGGTTGATCCTTTCAATTGCATGGTGGGGAATCGTAATATTAGTGCTACTGAAAAGCAACAACAAAGAAACCTCATACGTTTGATGTAATTACTTAACTTGTCGGTACAAGTAATTATTCAAATATATCGCAAAGAAATTTTGGTGGCAGATATTGAAGAGCTTAAAAAGGACTCGTAAAAAGAAGTACGATAAAAAAGTGATGGAATTAAAGTGGCTTTTAAGCCAACTGAGAAAAGAAG
>JAMXLQ010000158.1 GCA_024280975.1 Methanosarcina sp. | reverse complement strand
TCAAAGACAAAGATCACAGGATTGTAGATGATTGCATAGGAGCTACTGTAGGAGGAGTCAAGAACTATCTAAGGATACTCAAAAGTGTTAGTGATGCCGGAACATACCTCTTTACTCCCATGTACAGCAAGGGCTGGAGAGAATTAATTCAACTGGATAAACTAAATAAAGACCCTGCCAAAGCATTGAAATTAATGAAAAAGACCCATGAAATGATTGGTTACAAAAGAGTGGCTAAGATTAATACCGGGCTTGAATACACTGAAAATTTCGACGATTCAATTCGGGAATTTGCAGAGTTGTTTGATTTTGAAATCCTGGAATTCGATGATGGTAACCAGAAAATTTTTGAAGATTGTTATAACGAACTCAAAGTGGAAATTTAGGAGAAATCAAAGGGTTGAATAGATTGTGTATTTTATAAATGAACGGTGAGCAGATGCCTGTACTTAGCATAATTGCCTGTGAAATGCTTGAAGACGAACTGGTATATGTTCTCTCAAAAGACCACGACTTAAATCAATTAATCGTAGTTGAAAGCAGGCAAAGTTTCAGGCTTATTCGAAAGCTTAAATCCAGAAATTGTCAGCCCAGACTTTTTCCTTTGGAGAGGATACCTACGTTTTTAAAAGAGGCAAATGACTCTGTATTCATGAACCCTCTGAGACTTTTAATCAAGTTTTCATTTTTTGAGAAAATACATCATAATATAAGAGAAAAGAATAAAGAAAAGACTATTGTAGTTGTAAATACTCTGAAGCTTGGCTTGCATTCAGACTGTCAGCTCTTAAGGTCTGAAATCTACCAGAATATTAGGAAAATGGCGGATTTTTCAGATGGTATTCTTATTTTCTATGGAAATTGTGGGCACTCTCTGAGAAACACGGAAGCAGACTTTAAAGATCTCCATTGCTCTCTTTATTTTCTTAAAGATGAGAAAGGAGATGTCGTGGATGATTGTATCAGCGTAGCTCTTGGAGGCAACGATACTTATGCTGAAGTTATGCAGAGTGGGAACGGTACAGGTATGATATACCTGACTCCTATGTGGGCTTCCAGTTGGAAAGAAATGAGAATGGAATCCAACGACACGTCTGAATTTAATGAAAGTTTTATGAAAAAACATTATAGAAAGGTTGTCAAAATTAGTAATGAAATTTCTATAGGAAGCGAATTCGATAAAAATGTCTTAAATTATGCCCGGAATTTTGATATGAGTATTACTGAAATGGAAGGCAGTATGGAAATAGCAAGTAAGTCCTATCTAAATGCTAAAAACGATGTATGCAAAAAAACAATATCAGATTAAAAATAGTTGAGTGGGTACGCTGAAAATAAAAGAAGGAAAAAACAAAATAACTAAGACAAATTTTCCCTTTTTCAAGTCTTGTTATAAAGCCCTAGAGTACTTAGAGTTAATGCAGTAGCATTTATGTCGTCATCTTTATTTCCCCAGGCTCCGCTTTCATGAATGTTTTTAAGAAGCCAGTGGACTGAAGCTTCAAGTTCTTCTTTGAAACCTGCAAGAAGCAAAGCCTGGATTGCCAGGTTGCTTGTCGAAATATGTTCCCAGCCTCCGTTCGACCCTCTTTTTGAGAGAATCCATTCGGCTTTTTCCCGGATAAAGCTTTCAAAGGTTTTGGTTTTTGTTAGACTCTCCTGCTTTTTGAGAGCTATAATGATAAGGGATGTAGTGCCGACTTGTTCCCAAGCAGGGCAATAGTGTTCGTATAGCCAGTTGCATCCGCCCTTATCTCGAGTTCCCATATCTGCAAGAGCTGCAACGGCATAGGCTGTATCGTAAATGTCTTCGTTCCAGGAATTTTTACTTTTTCTTGCAAGCAGCCATCTTGCTGAAGCCATGAATACAATTCCTTCTGTTGAAAGGGCTGAACAGGCCCTGGCAGTGTCCCTAATTGAAGAGTTCCAAGAACCGTCATTTTCCTGTTTAAGTATTAGACGGATTATATAAGGGTTCGGGAACTCCCATTGGGCGTGTGCAGATAAGGTACTCGAAAGTTCCTTTACGGACTGAATTTGCTGGGCAGAGAGCCATTCAAAACCTTTTTTCACAATATCAAGTTCCAGGTTTTTTAACATTTCACTGTGCTTTTCAGATTTCATATATTAAAACTTGACTGAACACCTTACTGAAAGGTTAAATGAAAGATTTATCCTCTTCCGTAACTATTTTTCCGAAAATCGGATTTTGTTTTTCAGTTTTTCTCGGACAGGTTATCTGGGAGGAAGCCTTTTTGCCAGCTCTTGATCAACTGAGGGAATTATATATTCATTTTTATCGACACCTCTCAGTTTGGCAATAATTTCGTTATCATTTTCTTCCTCTTCTATTTGTTCTTTAACATACCACTGCAGGAAGGAAGCTGTAGTTTCGTCTTTTTCAGCGTTAGCAAGCTCTACCAGTTCATGAATTGAACGAGTAATGAACTGCTCATGCTTCAGAGTCTGCTGAAACATTTCCATAGCTGTCCCGAATTCCATAGGCGGCTCTTTGATTTCTTTCAACTTCACTTTACCGCCCTGGTTGTTTATGTAATCAAAGAGTTTCATTGCATGAATGTTCTCTTCTTCAACCTGGACTCTAAACCAGTGAGCAAACCCCGAAAGCCCCATCCATGAACTGTGCGCTGACATGGCAAGGTACAGATAAGACGAATACATTTCTTTATTGATCTGTTCGTTCAGTGCTCCTTCCATCTTTTCACCTAGCATTGATTTCCCCCCAATTATTTAATTCACAGTTTGACAATTATGTTTGCTATTTCATAAGACAAGCTGCCTGCCAACCTATTTCTTTTTGGTCAAGCCTTTTAGAAAAAAGCTTGCGTATACACCATTGGCCGGGACGTTTCCATGAATTTAACTACATCTGACGAACCTTTCAGGTTTAACTCTCTCACGTACGACAAGTACTGGAACTTTTGAATGCCTTACGACTTTTTCGGATACGCTTCCAAGCATGAAACGTTCAACTCCGCTTTTTCCAGTGGAGCCCATGACAATCATGTCTACGCCCTGTTTTTCTGCGAAATCCAGGATTTTTTCAGCCGGATTTCCTTTAAGCAGTATGGGTACAGCTTCGATTCCGGCAGCTTTTGCATTTTCTTCTATGTAACATATCGCTTCGCGACCAATTCTTTCAAAGTGCTCGTAGGCATTTTTTACCCATGATTCATCCATCAGAACCGAGTCAAGAAAAGTGAGATCAATGACATATACAGCATAGGCCTTTGCCCCACTACACCTCGCCATTTCTATCCCGAGATCCACTACATTTTCAGCTGCTTTTGAGCCGTCAGTAGCGATCAAAATTCTTCTTTGCAGTTTAGGTTTAAACTCATTACTCTCCTCCATATTTACCCCCTAATATTCTGGAGTTACTTTGAGTCAATACCAAAAATACATTTTATTTTGTTAACTAATCTAGGTTTTTAGATTCTTTCTTGATGAGAAACTTAATAAACTACTCAAAAATAAGTTCCAAAGAAAAAAATTGGGATTTGGGGATTGGCTCACTGAGTGCTCTGAACTTCCGTTCTTTTCATGGTCTCTTGCCGTGTACGACAAGTACCGGAACTTTTGCATTCCTGACAACTTTTTCGGATACACTTCCAAGAAGGAAGCGTTCGACATCAGTTTTTCCAAGAGAGCCCACGACAATCATGTCTACACCCTGTTTTTCTGCGAAATCCAGGATCTTTTCAGCCGGATGCCCTTTAAGGGTTACGAACTCAACTTCAACCCCTGCTGCTTTTGCGGCTTCTTCAACTGTGGCGGTTGTTTCAAGTCCAAAAGTCTTAAACTGTTCTTCTATTAATCGGGCCCATTTAGGATCTCCTTTTCCTGAAGGATAATAGCTGGTATCAATAACGTGCAAAGCATATACTTTCCCATTGCTTAGCCTCGCAATCTCCATCCCGGCATCTACTGCCTGTGCACCATTCTCTGAGCCATCAGTAGCAATCAGGATTTTTTTGTAAGGATCTTTTTCCATACCCTTTCTTCTCCCTATCTGTCCACTTTAAGCTGATTTTTAATTTAGAGACCTGATTCTAAACAGATTATTTCCAATAATCAAGTTGTCTAATTTAGCTGCTCAGAACTGGTTATTCCTGTATCAATTTTTTCTCACTTTTATGGCGTTCTCGAACAACCAGGACCGGAACCTTTGCGTGCCTTATAATTTTTTCAGATACGCTTCCAATTAAAACGCGTTCGTATCCGCTTTTTCCAAGAGACCCTACTATGATCATATCGATATTATTGTCTTCTGCAAAATCCAGGATTTTTTCAGCCGGATTTCCTTTAAGCACCCTGGATTCAACTTCAGCCCCGGCAGCTGCTCCAATCCTCTCTATATAAGAGGTTGCTTCATGTCCTACTCTCTCAAACTCGTCAAGCGTCTCTTTTGACCAGATTTGATCCAGTGGAACTGAGCGATAAGGTGTCGTATCGATAACATAGAGAGCATATATTTTAGCCCCACTGCATCCCACCATCTCTATTCCGAAATCTGCAGCTTCGTTTGCGGTCTCTGAGCCATCGGTAGCGATCAGTATGCGTCTTCGCGGTTTAGATCCAATACTAAGATTTTCTTCCATATTCCCTTCACGCCCCGGTTTGCATTCCTGGATTTGCATCCCCCTTGTTCCAAATTTTCATCCCATATATGTGTTTGCGGTTTTCCAGTGATTTCAAATTCACAGGCCACAATTAGAATCCTTCAAGCTTGCATTCTATGCTCTGGCCACCTCATTTTACTCCCTATCTGAATATCTATGTGTTCATATTAATAATTTTCATCCAATTAATTTCCAAGGAAAGAAACGTCGACGAAAGCAAAAAGCATATACTTTGAAATATAATTAATAGAGAGGAGGGCAGATATTGAGAAAGTTGGTAACCAAGTCGGCTCAAATCTTATTTTTAAAAAGTTTATTCCTATTACTCTTTATTATCTTTTTCACCTTTGGAAGCGGTTGCATCAAGAATTTTGAAGAAGAAAGCTACTACAATATCAGGGATATGGACATTTCAGCAGACCGTATAGGAGCAGCTTTCGTAGACTTGAATGTTACAACATATATCGAAAAATCTCAGGGAGATACTACGAAGAATACCTCACTTCTTCTTAAAGCCTATAGCAGGGAAAGCGGACTACTTGAAGCACAGAAGGAGATAAAACTCGGGGTGCTGAAGAAAGGAGATACGAAATCAGTGAGCCAGATTCTCACCCTTCCGAAAACCGGAGGATACGATCTCCGTAGTGTCCTTTTCGAAGAAAATGTGCAGAAAGGCAATGGAGAAATCAAAGTTTACAATCTGGATGCCCTGCCTGCCGAGGTACGGGAAACAGGGCTTGAGATTCCCGAGATGGACTTCAGAGTGAAAGAAGTAAAAGACGGGAAAGTCTTTGTTGAAAATGATATCTATCTGACAAATGAAGGCAGGGAAACCAGCAAGGATTTTCGTATGCTTGTTAAGGTTCGCGAAATGGACGCCGGACTTCTTGCGGATAAAGTCTGGACGCGCACAGGAGAAATCAAGCCCGAAGCTACAGTTATCCAGAGTGTCAACCTGACAATACCTGATAAGTACAATTACATCGTCGAAGCCTTGATCTGGAACAATGATACAATAGTTGAGCATGGAGAAGGCTATATTCAGCTCAATCCCTTAATTGGGGTTAAAGATAAAAATACTACTCAGGCTCGGGAGATCCAGACAAGCGAATTCGAAAATATGGTGGAAACTGGCATGGTTCCTGAAGAGAAATCTACGGCTGAAAAATCAAGCACATCAGGGTTCAGCTTACCTTTCTCTGCAATCCTGCTCTGTTCGGCAGCAATTTTAAGGAGGCGGTTTGCGTGAGTGAAACATTAGATATGAGACCAGAAACAAAAGTGGAAAAAACATCAGATCTGGGTGAAAATTTCAAAAAAGGGATTTTCCTCATTTCCATGCTACTTTTGCTTGTGGCTACCTTTCAGCTCTATTTTTCAATAGAGAGAATAATAGATACATGGTTTGAATACCAGTACGCTATGATTTTCAAGGCTGTGTACTATCTTTTTGTCCTGCTTATAAGTTTATACATCATCAGGCTTTATATTGTAAAGCGCTGAAAAAGTCTGGTGCTAAAAAAAGTCTGAAAATTAGAAACCGCTGAAAGAGAGGGACCGAAGTTTCAGGCCTCTTCAATCAGCTTTTTTACGGTTTCAAGTACAAGAATTGCATCTTCCCTTTTTATGTCAACTTCATTGTCTGTGCAGAAATCCAGAATAAGTTTTCTCTTTTCTTCCGGAATAAGTCCTTTTTTCACTCCTTCTTTTACAAGCCCAAAATAGCTCCGGTCAGGGTAATAAGTGTCAATTGCAAGCTCCAGAAGGTCATTGTGCTCTTTTTCGCTCACAAGGCCTGAGACAAATGCGGCTTTTAGGGTTTCCCTGATATTGACAAGAGGCACGGAAATGGGCTCGAAAGTATCAGGATTTGTGCTTACTGCGACCTCATCATCGGATTCAATTACACCGTCCCTGTACCATTCGTAAATCTTTCCTATCCCTATCATTCCGTGAGTATCCAGTTCCGAAGCTCGGAGAGCTCCCATGCTGGCGCCTCCTACGACCTTTACGCCTGCGTCAAGTGCAGACAGAATCTCTCTGTGTCCTACAGCCGCTCTGTCAAAAAAAATTCCGTCTATTATCCCTATAATTTTATATCCTTTCTGGACGAATTTTTCAAGCTGGAACCTGCGTACAGGAGGCTGGTAATTTGCCCTGAGGATTGTTCTTGCCTCCTCATGGCTGATGCTGTTGCCTGTAAAGACTACGGCTCTTGCTTTCATCGTCTCTTCCACGGTTTTTCATTTTTGTTTCTG
>JAMXLQ010000157.1 GCA_024280975.1 Methanosarcina sp. | reverse complement strand
GTAGGTTGCGATTATCTGGAAGATCAGGATGAAAAACACCAGCATTATAATATCCAGCAAGGGTGAAAAAAGTGATTTACCTGTATATGCATACTCGATCATATCATTTCCATAAGTTAGTGGGGATATAAGTGCGATCTTCTGACCTATCTGAGGCATAGCAGATATTGGTATAAATACACCTGAAATAAAGATAAGCGGCAGCCTGACCGTATTAAGCATTGACATAACCTCACCAGGAGTCTCGGTGGGATACGCAGCAAATAATGTTCCAAGCGCAGCAAAACAGAACGCTGTTAGGATCATAGAAACAACAAGGGCAGATGCATGTACAATAGGCGTACTGAATATGAAAATACCCACTGCGAGCGGCAGGCATGCGATGCCAAGGCTATAAAGAAATCCACTAAGGCTCACACCCAACGCTAGCGAATACAGTGTGATAGGTGCAGAGAGCAAACGTTCAAAAGTTTTTACTCGTTTTTCCATAGTTATTGAGACTGGCTCTATTTGTGAGGACGAAAACATGAGAGTAATCGAGAGTAGTGTCGGGATTAAGGTGCCTAGCGGGGCATTCTTTCCGATGGCAAAGGATAAAAACATAAAAAGTGGGAATAAGATACCAGAAACTATGATATTGGGCTTAAGGTAATAGATTCGCATATCCTTTTTAACTATTGCCCATGCACCGGATAGCTCGCAGAAAAGACTTTTTGACAATTTTTTATGAATGATCGATTGTATCAATTCCATTAACTGTAATATCTGCACCATTTTTAAGATATCATAATTTAAAACTCATAGATATAATGTTTTTGTGGGCTCTGTAGAAATCCTTAATTTGATGTAAATAATTTCTATAACTTTTTTTGCAACAGAACCGACAATATTTATATATAACCAAAGTATCTTTAATTTTCAATGCTTCTTTTTGGACATATTGGTGTCACGTTGGGGATGTTTTTCGGACTTGCATTTTTCATACCACAATTAAGGATAATTATAGATCCAACATATCTAGTCATTGGATCACTCCTACCAGACTTAATAGATAAACCTCTAGGAATGGTTATTTTTTCTTCTACCATTGCAAACAGACGTACGATAGCTCATACGCTGTTATTTTCTTTTACTCTTTTTCTGATAGGTTTATACTTCTATGATAAAAGGGGAGATACCAAAATCCTTACCCTTGCATTGAGTTCTATTTTTCATCTTATGGAAGATCAGATGTGGTCATCGCCTCGAACTTTATTTTGGCCTATTTTTGGATGGCATTTCCGCAAAAATCCACATCAAACTGGACTAAAATATTTATTCACACTTTTAAAAAGATCTTTTAGGGAGTTATAAAACAGACTATACTTATCGAGTTCATCCCAAAAGCAATTTTATTCTCAAATTATTAAATTTTTAGAATTGTTTTTAGTAATCTGAAACTCTATTGATTATTCCAAATTTGAGATTTAGAGAAGCAATTTTGAGTTTTTGGAATCAGTTTATCTTCAAAATGTCAAAACGGTACAGATTATCGTATAAATATACATACTTTACAAGTATTTGTATATTGTAGTCAGTTTTTAGGGGCAATTATAAAAGTATTATTTAAAAGACACAATACCTAAACCCAGTGATGAACGTAAAAATTAAAAATCACTAGATTTGGGAACTGGGTCATTTGAAACTCTAAGTAATAATTACATAAGTGATAATTATATCATAATTTTTTAGCTGACAAGCTATCCATAAAACCAGAAACATTAAGGGGTTATCATGAAAGATTCTGAAGTAAAAATGTTGGACGAAAACGACCATATTTTTATTGAAACATTAAGGAATCTCGGGATGTCCAGAAATGTAGCTACAACTATGGCATATCTTATGAATGTGACGAAGCTTCATCCCGTGAAATAGAGATCAATACCGGATTAAGACAACCCGAAGTCAGTCTTTCAATGGGGTTAATGTGCAACCAATCTTGGGTTAGTATGCGCTCAGAAAAGAAGCCTGGAAAAGGGAGGCCAATGAAGATTTATTCTCTTGCGGCTCTGGTTGACGAAATCATAAGTTATTACGAAGACAAGATTTACAAAGAATCTCAGGCAACCATCTCAGCAATTAAGAAGCTGAAAGTTATGAGCAAACAGATGGCTCTCACTCCCTCAAAGTAAAGGATTTCAAACAGGACTAATTTCATAATGGCTGACAATCCTTTTCGGAATTCACTAGTATGGAAAAAACATTTAATATGGACTGTCTGTTTATGCATGTTCACGTTTAGATTTTCAATCTGCTCAGAAGCGAAGTCCGGATAAAATCAATAAGTAAAGACTTTTCCTCAAAAGAGAATAGAGAACTATAGAGAGTTAGAAGGGCTTGCTGAAGCCTAAAAATTGATTTTGGTGTTGTTTTATATTGAAAATAACTCAGTATACATGGTGTTAAAAAAGTATCCCTGTTATCATTAGTTAACGAATTTTATGCACAACTTCGAATAAAGCTCACATCTCTCTAAGTCTCTTAATTCTTTCATCAATGGGTGGATGTGTGGCAAATAAAGATTCTGCATTCTTTGGAAGGAATGGGTTGACAAAATAAAGATGCGAAACAGCTCCATTCACTTTTGTATTAGTGTTATGATTTTTAATTTTCTCAAGTGCAGAAGCAAGCCCATTAGGATTGCGTGTAAGATATGCTCCACTTGAATCCGCAAGATACTCTCTCTGTCGTGAAACTGCAAGCTGAATCAACTGTGTGAAAATCGGTGCAAGTATAGCAAGTATAATACCAATTACTAGAAATATGACATTTCCACCTTTTCGATCTCTGTTTCCTCCGGAGAACCACATGCTTCTAAGGAAAATCTGTGAAGCAATAACAATAATGCCTACAAGTACAGCTACCATCGAAGAGAATCTAATATCATAATTCTCGATATGAGACATTTCATGAGCAATTACGCCTTCAAGCTCTTCTCTGCTCATAACCTTAAGAAGTGCAGAGGTCACAGCAAGAACAGCATGATTAGGATCTCTCCCTGTTGCAAAAGCATTTAAGTTAACCTCGTCAGCTATAATTACAAAACGAGGGGCAGGGATTCCTGCCGCGATAGCGAGCCCTTCAACTACATTTGAAAGATGCGCCTGTTCAATCGGTGTCGGCTCACGAGTCTTTGTAACAGAAAGTACAATCTTATCTGAATACCAGTAAGAAGCAATTGTACCAAGAGTGGAAAGAATAACAGCGATAATCAGAAAGACAAAAACAAGTGAAGGGTCATAAACCTGTGCAAATAAATAGAACAACGCAACAAGAGTAACGCTTACAATCCCGACAAGGATAATTGAATCTCTCTTATTTGTGGTTATTTGTTCTTCCATGGTTCGCAATAGATATCACCTCAAAAACAAAAGAAAAGAAAACTTTTCATTATTAGAACTGAACCTTGACAGGCTCTCTTTCCTTAGACTCAATCTCAAGATAAGTCCTTGTCTTCTTACCAAGTACTCCAGCAAAAATCGAGCCAGGTAGAGTAGTCACGAGATTATTGAAAACAAGCACACTGTCATTATAGTGCTGCCTTGCATAAGCAACCTTGTTTTCAATTCCAGAAAGTTCTTCCTGAAGCATAAGGAAATTCTGGTTTGCCTTAAGTTCTGGATAATTCTCGGCTATTGCAAAAAGCGACTTAAGAGTCCCAGCAAGCATATTTCCAGCTTGATCCTTTTCCTCAATTGTCTTTGCACCCATCATCCTTGCTCTTGCATCAGACACAGCCTCAAAAATTGATTTTTCATGCGCCGCATAACCCTTCACAGTTTCGACAAGATTTGGCACAAGGTCCGCTCTCTTC
>JAMXLQ010000156.1 GCA_024280975.1 Methanosarcina sp. | reverse complement strand
ACTGAGCTTGAAGGGATTGATATCGGAAGTATTATCCAAATCGAGGGAGCTCAGATCCGGATATTCAGGGGGATGCCGTCGGTCAATATCGTGAACAGCACAAAAGTTTCTTCGATAGGGCCGGAGGAAGCCGAGAAACTTGCATTTACCTTCGAATCCGCAGCAAAAGATCCTGTCCCAATCAAAATCGAAGAAATAAGTTCAAGAGACAGTATGTTTGATGTTGCTGCGGCAGGCAACGTGGTTTCAGTCAGGCCCGGCTCAGGCATAATCTCTCGCTGTCCTGAGTGTAGCCGTGTGATCCAGAAGGGAAACTGCAGGGTACACGGCAAGGTAGAAGGCATACGGGACATGCGAATCAAAGCCGTACTTGATGACGGAACAGGTTCCATGTCAGTTATGTTTCCAAGGGAGCTTGCGGAAATTGTCTATGGAAAAACTCTTGAGGAAGCCGAGCAGTTGATGTTTTCTGATGTCTCTAAAGATGCAGTCTATGAAGATTTAAGGCGTTTTCTTACAGGCCGCTATCTCGTAGTACGTGGAAACTCTTCAAAAAGCGAATTTGGTATTTCTTTTGTAGCCGAGAACGCCTGGGTACCTGAAGACGATCTTGCGGTGAGGATAGTGGAATTGCTTCGTAGGCTTGGTCCTGATGAAGAGGATAGACAGGACAGGAATTCACAGGTTTCCAGTGGAGGAATCGATCTTGCTTAAACGAGAGGTTGCAAAAAGAGTTTTTGCGAGAGAATTCGAAGCCTGCAGAGAACTTGAAAAATCCGCGCGATCTGACTCGGAAGTTGCAGATTCAAAAACCTCAAACCTGCTTATTAGCCCTCTGGGGCTTATTCTCAATCGTGTTTTTGTGGTTGGAGTAGTTACGGAACTTGACAATATTGGAACACAGAGTGAGATGTGGAAAGCAAGAATCGTCGATCCAACAGGGGCTTTTACCGTGTACGCAGGTCAGTACCAGCCTGAGGCTTCGATTTTCTTTTCAACAGTACAGGTTCCTACTTTCATTGCCCTTACAGGAAAAGCCAGGATTTACGAACCCGAACCGGGGTCGGTCTTTGTTTCTATTAGGGCTGAAGAGGTAAATGTAGTGGACGAGGAAATCCGCAACAGATGGGTTGTGGATACCGCAGAACAGACCGTTGAGAGGCTTGAAGCCTTCTCTAACGCCCTGATCAGTGGATATTGCGGAGAGGAACTTCGGGAATACCTTCTGGAGAAAGGTGTTTCTCCCGAGCTTGCAGAAGGGATCTCCATTGCACTTGAACGGGAACGTTCTCCTGGGGAGTTTGCAAAACTACTTCGGGCTTCCATTAGAGAGAGCCTCAAAACCTTGGATTTAGACTCAGAAGGTGATACAGGGGCCAAAGCTGATCAGAAGGAATTTGTGTTAGAATTACTCAGGGAAATGGGTGGAAGCAAAGGAGTAGATTACGCAGCTTTTATGGATACTGCAACCTCCAAAGGTATTCCTGAAAACGTTGTGGAGGAGACTATCCGTTCTCTGCTTGCAGGCGGTCAGTGTTACGAACCAAAGATCGGAATAATAAGGCTTGTAGGGTAATCGCACAGGAAAGAAACCCTGCGAGAAAGAGCAAAATGAGAAAAGTTTACTTCTGAATATGTGTGATAACGCTTAAGTGTAATTAGGTTAATTGGTATTCTCTGTTGAAATTTAATGTCTCATGTTTATCATATTGATCTGGAGAAATTGACATGAAAGTATTGGTCAGCGACTCACTCTCCAATGAAGGTTTGGAGATTTTAAAAGAACACTTTACTGTTGACGTTTCCACCGGACTTTCCGAAGAAGAACTGGTGAAAAAAATCAAAGATTACGATGCCCTTGTAATACGCAGTGGCACCCAGGTCACTCAGAAAATTATCGAAGCTGCCGACAACCTGAAAGTTATCGGGAGAGCTGGGGTTGGAGTTGACAATATTGATGTGGATGCAGCTACAAAGAAAGGCATTATTGTGACCAACTCTCCCGAAGGCAACATGATTTCGGCAGCAGAGCACACGATTGCCATGATGATGGCAATGTCCAGGAATATCCCTCAGGCAAACGCTTCCCTGAAAGCCAGGGAATGGAAACGCAATAAATTCACGGGTGTTGAGGTCAAAGGCAAGACCCTGGGAATCGTAGGTCTCGGAAGAATCGGTTCCGAAGTCGCAAAAAGGGCTTCAGGGCTTGAGATGAACCTTATGGGGTATGATCCTTTCATTTCCGAAAAGCGGGCTGTCGAGCTTGGAATCAAGCTGGCAACAGTTAATGAAATTGCAAAAGCAGCCGATTATATCACTGTGCACACGCCTCTTATTAAAGAAACCAGAAATATTCTTGATGAAGAGCAGTTTGCCATGATGAAGCCCACAGTCAGAATCATCAACTGTGCTCGCGGTGGCATTATCAGCGAAGAAGCCCTGGCAAAAGCTCTTGAAAGCGGAAAAGTGGCCGGTGCAGCAATAGATGTTTTCGTTGAGGAACCTCCTTTTAACAGCCCTCTCCTGAACTTTGACAATGTTGTAGTAACTCCTCATCTTGGTGCCTCCACGCAGGAAGCTCAGATCAATGTGGCAGTAGAGATTGCAAAGGAAATAGTGTCCGTCCTTACAGGCGGGACTGCAAAGAATGCAATCAATATTCCCTCGGTAAAGCCAGAAGCTATGGCAGTTCTTGCCCCTTACATCAGACTCTCGGAGATTATGGGCAAGATTGCAGGGCAGCTAGTAGACGGAAACTACGAAAAGGTAGAAATCGGGTACAATGGAGAGATTTCAGGAAAGGACACCAGGCCCCTTACAGTTTCTGCCCTCAAAGGGCTGCTTGAAATGGCTCTCGGTTCCGGGGTTAACTATGTCAATGCCCCAATCCTTGCAAAGTCAAGACAGATTGCAGTTGTGGAGAGCAAATCCGAGTCTTCTGAGGAATATTCTTCAACCATCAGTATCAAGCTTAGCAGCAACGGACAGACAAAACTGGTTGCAGGTACCGTTGTTGGAGACGAGCCAAAGATCGTTGCAGTTGATAATGATAGAGTAGATATCTTCCCCGCAGGCCGTATGATTTTTGCCAAACACATCAATAGGCCCAATGTTATCGGACCATGTTGTATGGTGCTCGGTAAAAACAATATCAATATCTCAGGTATGCAAGTTGGCAGGGCAGAAATAGGAGGTGTGACTCTAATGGTTCTTAATGTAGACTCTGAAGTTCCCGCCCCTATCCTTGAAGAAGTCAGGAAAGTCGATGGAATCCTTGATGCTAAACTTGTAACCCTTTAAACTTTCCTGTTCAGGAAGATTTTTATTCCGGCAAAGGTTCAGGACAAGAAATCCTGAGCCGGAGTCTTTAAATTTTGTGAGTATGTGTTTAAAATTTCTTTACCTTATACTCCATTATTTCATAACTATTTATATTAGACTTTTAATATTATTAAATTCTAAATAATATAATAGATTCTTCTCGCCAGTAACAATTTTTAAGGAGGCAGTTAATGGAAGAACTTAAATGCGTAGTCTCCGTTCCTTTTAAAAAAACTCTTGCAGCTTCTCTCTCGGAAAAGGATTTTGAGTATTCACTAGCTTTTGACCTGAAATGGTTTCCCCCCAAAACTGCCTCAAAAGTAAAGGAAAAAGCCCTTGAAGCAGGCTTTCTCACACTTAAAGCCGGAGTTCTTGTGCCCAAATTTGATGTGGAAAGTGTCCGTCTTCCACATGCTTTCAAGCCAGCGGAGAATTTTCTCGAAAATCCGAAAAACTCCGAAGGAAAAGTGTCAGTGAAAGAAGAAATTTCCTTTGAGCAGGTTCTGGAATTTATCTCCGCAGATACCGGAGTAAACCGACAGAAACTTGTTTCTGAAATTAATTCCATGCAGGATCGGCTTTCCTACCTTGTGGATATCCGAGTCGTAGCACTTATTGTAGCAAAAAAGTTCGGATGCAACATCGAAGCAATCTTTGGGAAAGTTGCCGGATCTGTACTCGGCCCTTCTTTTAAATAACTTCTTTTAACTGCCCAAATAGAGTGAGAAGTCGCAATTAAAACTTTTCAAATGATTTAGACAAAAAGTCCGCGAGTAAAAGTATATCCTCGCGGACAAATCTTAATAGGTTTAGTTTATAACACTTACAAGTTTTTATGAATTGCTTCCATAAGTGGAGGAGCCGATAGCTTTGGCGTAACTATTTCTATATATGCACCAGTTTTAGTACTATCTAGCTCTTCTATAATTTTATCTAGCTCACCACAGGTAGTGACCCTCCTCGTTATCCAGTCGTTGCAACCAAGTACCTCTGGTAGCCTATTATATTGCCACTTTGGCAGCTCGTTATAACAGTAATCTAATTTTTTAGATAGCATTTTTTCTATCAGGTAGCCTTGATTATTCAAGACGAAGATAATAGGTTTTAGACCATAGCGATAAAATTGGCTAATCTCTTGAGCTGTCATCTGGTGTGACCCTTCTCCCGTTATAAGAATTACTCGCCTGTCAGGTGCAGCCAATGCGGTGCCAAAAGAAGCTGGAGTAGCCCAACCAATCGCTCCCCAGAGCATCTCGCTCTCGAATTTAGCTCCTTTCGGTAAAAACAGAGGCAGTAACCCATAAAAGGATGAGCTTGAGTCAGCTATAATTATGTCATCAGGCTTAAAGAACTTCGCGTACTTCGCGTATAAGTAGTCAGCCGTTATTGGATCTTCAGCATTTACCCGTGGAGTTGTGGGATGTTTAGCCACAGGTCTCCTGACATCGGTACGTTTGTTGAGCCTTCTGGCGAGTTCCTCTAGTACATCAAGAATCTTTACATTGATGTAATCAGTATGCCCTATGTGAACACTGGAAGGCATGATATTGACAATTCGGGATTCATCCAGCTTTGCCGTGAACATGCCCAAGTTAATATCAGACAGGATAGTGCCTATAGCAAGTATGCAGTCACATGATTCCACGAAATCCCTTATTTCAGGATTGATAAGCTGTCCCATATATAATCCCATGTAGGAGGGATTAGTTTCGTCAAGCACTGATTTATCCAGAGCCATAGTAGCATAAGGCAAGCCTGAAGCATTAATGACAGCCATAGTCAGATCCTTGAGGCCAAAACGGTCAACAAGAAAACCAGGTATAATACAGGCCTGTTTTGCATTTGAGAGTTTACCTTCAATAATTGAGACCACTTCTTCAAGAGTCGCAGGATCGCTTTTTTCAGATTTTCTTTTCGGTGCCGTAAAGGATGAAATATTTGCGGTCACATAATCGTGAGGTATTGCTATGTATACAGGACGGCGATTCTCCAGGGCTGCTTCGATAACACGCTCGACTTCTTGTACACAGTTTTCTGGAGTAAGCATTGTACTCGCACATACTACTGGTGTAACCATCTCCATAAATATGCTGGATTCTCCGTCACCCAGCGAGTGGTGCACTATGGAATGTCTCTTCTGTACCTGCGTTTTCGGCATTCCGACAATATGGAACACTAGATTGTGTTCCGCGTAGGAACCTGCTATACCACATAATGTGGAGAGTTCACCTACGCCAAAGGTAGTAGACAGTGCAGACATACCT
>JAMXLQ010000155.1 GCA_024280975.1 Methanosarcina sp. | reverse complement strand
ACCGGCAGGAGCATAATTTTGAAGTAAAATATGTTCGGTTAACTCTCGAAATTTAGGTTTGCCTGGAATAAGAATCTCATCGGGCTTTTTTTGAATCTCTTTAATCCCCACTCTTGGTGGAATATAGGTCGCTATGGAACGGAGCTGTTCGATTCCAACATTCTGCCTGCTTTGATATAATTTTGCCTTGCGATCCAGTGTATCAAATAGGTTCGTGAATCCATTGATGGTTTCGGAAGAACCAAGAAACAGAAACTTACCAGGATTCAATGCATAGTAGAAGAGGGGAATAAGTCTCTTCTGCAGTTCCCCGTCCATGTAAATTAGTACATTGCGACAGCTAAGCAGGTCGAGCTTTGAGAATGGTGGATCTTTGGTAAGATCATGCTCGGAAAAGATTACCATTTCACGAATATTTTTATGAATGCGATAGTTTCCATCTGGACCTATGGCAAAGAAGCGTTCCAACCGTTCAGGTGATATATCGACGGCGATACTGGCAGGATATATGCCTGCACGGGCACGTTCGATAGCCAGACTGTCAATATCCGTTGCAAAAATTTGTATCTTGAAAGTCCGTCTCAATGCCTCCATATGCTCCTGGAGCAGGATACCGATTGAATAAGCTTCCTCACCTGTGGAACAGCCAGGCACCCAGATCCGTATTGTTTCGTGTATGTTCTTTTCGGCAAAAATTTTCGGGATAACTTCTTCCTGAAGCATGTCGAAAGCCTTGGGATTACGGAAGAAACTGGTGACACTAATTAAGAAGTCACGAAAGAGCGCGTCTATTTCGGCAGGTTTTTGCTCTAAATAGTGCAAATACTCATCCACAAGCTTGATTGAGTGAACGGCCATACGTCGCTCGACGCGCCGAGTGATAGTACCCTTTTTGTAATGGGAAAAGTCATGACCTGTCTGGGTAAATATCAGGTTGAATATTCTGTTCATCGAATCTTCTGTCCTTGTAGCTGGATAGGATATTTTCCCAAAAACCTGGCTTACATAAGAAATAAGCTGGACAGGCATTTCTTTCGGCGGCAGAATATAATCTGCCAGACCTGTGTCGATGACACTGCGCGGCATGCTGTCATATTCGCTGGATTCGGGAGTTTGTGCCATCACCATGCCACCTTCAGCTTTGATTGCCCGTATTCCTAATGTTCCGTCACTGCCAGTACCTGAGAGTACAATACCGATAACCCACTCTTTTTTCTCCTCGGCCAGGGAGCGGAAGAAGAAATCGATAGGCATACGGCGACCATGTGGCTCGATCGGTTCGATTAAGTGGAGCAGACCCTCGCGGAAAATCAAGTCGCTGTTAGGCGGAATAACATAGACACAGTTAGGCTTGACTTCCATCCCTTCCTCTATCTCGTAAACCTGCAAGTCTGTGTAGCGCCCTATCAAGCTAGTGAGGATGCTCTTGTATTTTGGGTCGAGATGCTGTACTATTACAAAGGCTACTCCAGGATTGACTTTTTTGGGAATGCCTGAAAAGAATGCTTCAAACGCACCCAGCCCACCGGCAGATGCGCCAATACCCACGATGGGAAAATTCTCTTTTTGTTTCTGTTGCTCTTCCGGTTTCGGTTTCTCTTCTATCCCTTGTTTTCCTTCTGGTTCTCGTTCCTCTTCCGGTTTCGGATTCTCTTCTGGTATCTTTTTCCCTTTTAGCACCTGTTTTCCTTTTGGTATCTGTTTCCCTATTGGCGCTTGTATTTTCTTCCTGCTCTTAATTTTATCTATGACCATACCTTTGCATCCCTTCATGATTAAATCCAGTAGTTATGATACTTTTGCCATACGTATTTTCGATAAATGGAGGTTATCCCAAGTTTGTTATGTAATTTACGCATATATTTGAACTGGTAATAATTAGTGGAATTCAAAGAACTTTTTGCTAGTTGACTGCACTTATTATATTATTTAAATATAATAAAAATATACTTTCCAGGTAGTCGTTTAAGGGCTAATTGAAGAAAATAAGTGCATATAATAACAGCATAACGGACTAGTAGATAATATCTTTAATTGAATTTGAAGCCAACTCATAATAAGTTGATATTCTTTGAGATTCAAATACTTTCATTTTGAACAATTAGAGAATATTTGACTACGCGCTCAGCTATGGTGTGAGCAGACCACCTAGCAAATGAGTACACCTTGAGTATCCAAGTGTCTACAAAGGCTCCAAAAAATATAAAATTGCTGCACCTGAATATAATTAATAGGCTTTTAGCTCGTGGTTGCTCTTATTTCGACTTCAAAACATTGTAATCATAGACGCCGGAAATCTTAATGCCATGTTTTTATATTTAACAGGGCAACCACTTCAATTTCCTTTTTATCTATTGTTTTACTACTCCAAATCAAGCCCGAAAAATTCTCTGGTATCCTCTTAGCCAAGCTTTATGTTGAGCCTGAAATTGTTTATTTCTCCTTCCCTATTTTTTGCCATAGGTCAGTGAAAGTGCAGTGTTGAATCTTCTACAGGCATCTTTACTTTCTTTTTATCCTTTTGCAGGTAGTAATCAGACTGGATCCTAAATTTCTTATATTCTCCGGCTTTCTTCCTTGAACAATTGCGTATTGCATTTTACTGGCATTTGTCACAAGCATCTGATGCTGGGGTTTTAGAAATTTTAGATATAGAAAGATTAGATTATTTAGATCAAGAAGATTACTTAATGACATATAGAGTAACAAAATGATCAATCTACTAAAATTATCAGTAAGATAATTACTGAACTAAAATTATCAGAACATATTTATATATTTATCCGTATGATAATCTGACGAGCCGACAGTTTCATTCCAGACATGAAAAATTACATCCTTTAAATTAAACTGTTTATCACAAAGATCCCTACTAAAACTCTCATTTGTCGACCTGTAGTATCCTCTATTTTTAGAAATAATAAGAATTTTCGTTCCTTATCTTCTCTATAAACTAGTGTGTAACACCAGTAAAGATTATTCTAGATATGGTTACAGGTCAATGTGTAATTGAATTGCTGAAAAAAATTACGTTATGAATTTTAAAGTTAATATTGTCCATATCCAATTGTATGAATTGTTTGAGTTTTAAGACAGCCTCTAAGGTAAATTTATGAAAAATAAATTTTGTATAAATTTCACGAAACAGTATACAAAAATTCATTTCTATTTAGAAAAATTTATAAAAAATGAAAAAATGATTTTTAAGGCAATTTTTGAAAAAAATCAGTTGTGCATAAATCTTACACAAATGCGCACACTTTTTTAGAGTTGCATATATCCCCAAAACTTAGTGCGAGGTATGCGATTCGAACCCACGAACCCCTTCGATACAGATCTTAATATAACTCAGTTCTGAAAACTAGAAGAACAAATGACTAGTCACTCTTGCGGGAGTTCTGGCTGTTCCGAAAACTTCGAAAGAAGCTGAAGAGACTGAAGGCTCGAAGAAGTCAGAGTCTAGTGAAAGATTCGCAATTCACATACGTTTCCAGAGGCTTCCTTGAAAGGTATATCAATATCTTCCGGTGAGCAAACGTTGGTATTTTTCCTTAGTCTGTTTTATGTAGTTGACATCTTCAAGTTTACCTTCAGCAGTGATGAAATCTTGCTATCCCTTACATCTATTGGGTTACGGCTTAAACCCAGGCGTCCGGCAACATTCGGGCCGATTCATATGCCAGATATATAAAAAAGAATAGTCGAATATAACCTTAAATACCTAACAAAGCTAATAAAAAGTCATATTTTTCTCTATAAAGAACCTTGCGTATTTCAGGTTACTTAACTATACCTTTCCTCAAGCACATCCCTTATCGGCTTTACGGTCAGAGATCCGGGGGTTCCTTTCATATTATGGGGTGGCCAGTCTCCTGACTTTATTTCTTCGGAATTTTCGTCGTGTTCGTCTTCGAGGAGCAGGATAACCTTTATATCATCAGGAATATCGTCAACCATTTTTGCTCCGCACTCCGTAAGTTCCCTAAAGGCCTCTCTTCCCTTTTCTTCATCAAAAG
>JAMXLQ010000154.1 GCA_024280975.1 Methanosarcina sp. | reverse complement strand
GCACTCGAGTTAGGGAAAGTCTTGATTGGCCTTACATTAGCATAGAGATCGTATTTTCTTCTTATAGATACGGCCACACTTCTTGGAGAGCCAATTCCTCCAGGAGTGGTTGTCGGACCTTTAAAGCAGGCATCGGAACTGTCAAGGATTTCCCAGGTTTCATTCGGAATAAGTGAATTACCTCCATGCTTCTCCCACCATTCAGCTCCTGCCTCACACATAACAAATTCAACGTCTGTGCCAGCGGCTTTTACAACTTTAAGCATTGCGTCTACAAGTTCGGGACCTACCCCGTCACCTTTGATTACTGCTGCGGTTTTACTCATATTATCACCAGATCTTAAGGTTCGTATTTAAAGAACCGTAGCGACTGAAAATCTAAGAAAGGGAACTTTTCGAAAATTCGGTATGAATAATTGGATCTTCCCGCCGTAATCAACGTAAGGCTATATATTTCAAGTTTTGGGTAATTAATGCTATGCCAAACAATCTTTAACGTAAAGTCAGATCCAGAAAAATCAGATTTAGAAAAATCAGATCCATCCTATAAACGTCCGCGCACTTTTTAGAAAATCGAATCCAGATTTTCAGGGAATACCTATCCAAACTTACCAGGAGATTTTTCGATAAGGAAATACGAACTTTAGTCATACTCGAAAATTTCAAAGAATGAGAACTTTAATCAAATCCAGAAGCTTCATACCTTTGAGGAATGAAAATGCCTGCAAAAGTTCCAATTACCGATAATCATATGCATATCGACTTCAGAGCCAAAGGACTTGAGGCCGTAAAGGAATTCAAGAACTCTGGAGGAACCCATATAATTCTGGTCACCAAACCCAGTTGGTCGCTTGGAATAACGGTAAAAAAGCCTGAAGATTACCTTAAGGTTTTTGACGAAACCATTGAAATCGCGTCAAAAATCAAGGAGATGGGAGTTGGAGCTTTTCCTGTACTTGGAGTCCACCCGGCAGAAATCTCAAAGCTTACCGAGTATATGGAACTGCCGAAAGCTACAGAGATTATGGAGAAAGGTCTTGAGCTTGCTTCAGGCTATGTGGAAAAAGGGCTCGCCATAGGGATAAAGTCAGGACGCCCTCATTATCCTGTGCCTGCGGAAGTCTGGGCAGCTTCGAATGAGGTTATGGAATATGCTTTTTCTCTGGGAAAGGAACAGGATTGTGCAGTTCAGCTTCATACCGAAGACGTAGGAGAACCTGAACTTAAGGATATAGCAGAGAGAGCAAGAAAAACAGGAATAAAAATGTATAGGGTTGTTAAACACTACTCTCCACCTCTAGTAAAAACCTGTGAAAAGCTTGGGCTTTTTCCAGGGGTGATTTCTGTCAAAGGAGCAATCGAACACGCGCTTGAAGAAGGCACGCGGTTCATGATGGAAACGGACTACATTGATGATCCTGACAGGCCAGGTGCAGTACTCGGCCCGAAAACAATTCCCCGAAGAACAATAAAGCTGATGGAAAAGTACGGTGAAGAGCCTTTTTGGACAATTCATAAGGAGAATCCAGAAAAGGTATATGACATCGAAATTGAAATTTAAAGCTTTTTGGAAAAGGAAAATCAGATCTAAGATTCAATATCATAAATTAGAGAATTAACACCTAAAAAGAAGTTTAAAGTAAAGAAGAGACTCAGAGCAGCAAGGATAAAAATCATATAAAGAGAGGGTTAAGGAGATTGAGTCCCGCCTTCGGACTGAACCCTCTGTTGTTACCGGAAGGTGAGAACAGCCGGAAACCAAGTGTTGCTGCCGGAACAAAGCCTGCAGTTGAGGTTCACTTTTTCATTCTCTACTTTGAAACTCACTTCCTCTTTATTTTCACTATATCTCCGAGGGTAGTATCTTTCTTTAGGTGAGATACTTCCTGCCCTGAGACTTCCACACGTTCGGTAAGTTTGATGTTAAGAGCGTGTTCAAGTTTCTTTCTAACGGAATCTTCTGGCACGATTTCGCTGCGTTCTATTTTTTTGATCAGAGATGCTTTTTCTTTGATGTTTTCAGCCAGGTCCTCCTGAGACCAACCTTTTGCTTCTCTAGCATCCCGAATAATCTGGTCATAGTTATCCAGGAGTTCATCTTTCAAAATATCGAAAAAGTCCTTTTTTGGCCTATTTTCGGTTCGTGTTACCGTACGAACTACCGGAGAGACTTTTCTTGACACGGGAGTTCGCTTATCAACGGGTTTACCGTACGGAGCACATTTTTGGCAGACCTGGAGCTCGCTGTTATCAATTGTAATGCATATAGGCTTTCCGCGGATCTCTGCACCACATATTTCGCACTGCATGTTGATCACTTCGAAAACGCTATATACGGTACGAACTTAAATATTATTCGGAGCTCCATGACGGAAAGTACCAGAAGTAAGGATGAAATCATGCGCAGTCACCTTGGTAAGTCCGGACCTATGTATGATGGAATCGAGCCTGGAGAGCTGGGGGAAGTAACTGAAAGCGTCCAGGACCGAATGAGGCAACTTGAAAGCCGAAATAGTTTTCTGGAAGAGCAGTGCAGCCAGATTGAGTCCGAAAAGCGTTATCTGGAAAATCAAAAGATAAAGTATGAACGGGAAATAAGAAAGCTGCAATCTGAGCTCGATCGGATGAAGACCTCTCCGCTCATCATCGGTACGGTCATTGACGTGATTAAGAATGATAGGATAATTGTTCGGAGTAGCAACGGACCTCAGTTTCTGGTTAATGTTTCACAATATATCGATGAGAAAAAACTGCTTCCAGGGGCAAAGGTTGCCCTGAACCAGCATACGCTTGCCATTGCCGAGGTTATTCCTTCTACGGAAGAGCCTTTTGTTGCTGCAATGGAGGTCCTCGAAAGCGTAGAAGTGGACTATGACCAGATAGGCGGTCTCGATGAGCAAATCCAGGAACTTCAAGAAGCAGTCGAACTTCCTCTTATTGAACCAGAACGCTTTGCCCGGATAGGTATCGAGCCTCCTAAGGGAGTTCTTCTCTATGGACTTCCGGGAACAGGTAAAACCCTGCTTGCGAAAGCTGTCGCTCACAGAACGAATGCAACCTTTATCAGGGTTGTAGGCTCCGAGCTCGTGCAGAAATATATTGGGGATGGTTCCAAACTCGTAAGGGAAATCTTCGAAATGGCCCGGAAGAAAGCCCCGAGTATCATCTTCATTGATGAGCTGGACTCAATTGCTGCAAGGCGTTTGAATGAGACGACTGGCGCAGACCGTGAAGTTCAGAGGACTCTCATGCAGCTGCTGGCAGAAATGGATGGATTTGACAAAAGGAAAAATATCCGAATTATTGCAGCAACAAACCGTCCTGATGTCCTTGATCCGGCAATTCTGAGGCCAGGCCGCTTTGATAGGCTTGTTCATGTCCCAATGCCCGGAGTAGAAGCTAGAGGAAAGATTCTTAAAATTCACTGCGAGAGAATGACTCTTTCAGAAGATATCGACTTTAAGAGGCTTGCAAAAGCTACCGAGGGAATGAGCGGAGCAGACCTGAAGGCAATTGCAACTGAAGCAGGTATGTTTGCGGTCAGGAAAGACAAAGAATTGGTTGAGATGGAAGATTTCCTCGAAGCAGTGGATAAGGTGTCTACGGCTGCAGATACGCAGAAGATGATGCCTAACAGTCTTCCTGAAACCATGTTCGTGTAAAAATTTCGCAGTAAAAATAGAAAGCCCCTTAAAGGGCTTATTTTTGTCTTGAATTTGAGAGAAACCAGGGTTTTTCCTGGAAAAACTAGCGATTTTCCTGGATAGGGCTTTTATTAAAAGACATGTACGGGAAACCGATAAACTATTTTTGTAATCCAGACATAAAGATCACCTGTGAATTTAGATTTCCATATCAAGCCCGAAATTCGAATTCTAGGTATAGACGATTCTGCGCTTTTCAATGAAAAAGTGATGATAGTCGGAGCCATCTTTCGGGGAGGAGACTGGATTGACGGGGTTCTTCGTTCAGAGATCACAAGGGACGGGCTTGATGCTACTGAGATTATCTGTAAAATGATAAAGACGAGCAAACATCATGGCCAGGTAAGAGCGATAATTCTCGACGGAATCACCTATGGGGGTTTTAATGTTGTGGATATACAGATGCTTTACAGGAAAACTGGAATTCCTGTAATCGTAGTTATGCGTTCTTATCCAGACTTCGAGAAAATCAAATCCGCTCTTAAACATTTCCCAGATGGAGAAGAACGCTGGACGATAATAAAACGAGCCGGAGAAATTGAAAAAATTCCTAGTAAAAAAAATCCCATTTATATTCAGAAAGCAGGAATAAGCCTGGAAACTGTAAAAAAAATTATCCAACTTACCTCAATAAGAAGCAGTATTCCTGAACCTCTGAGGGTTGCCCACCTGATTGCAACAGGCATTATCTTGGGAGAATCCAGAGGAAAAGCGTAACGATGTTTAATTTTTTCGAACATGGATAATATGAAATCGGATATTATGTTAGAGAATAAAGAAATATGAACCCCGAAAAAAGGGAAAGGTAAAAATACAGGGATAGTTTCAAAAAAAATAAACATTTTAACTATAAATATTAAAAAAGATTAGAATAAAGGAATAAAATAGCGGAATAAAACTAGGCCATAAAAGCTGTGGAGAGGAAAATCTGAGACAAGCAGGAAAATAGAATAATTTAATTAAATTATTAAACTAATACAGTATAAGTTTAAAGACTGAAACAGGAAAACTATTAAATTGGAAACTGTATATGTGATGGTTAAAATACACGTGTCCCCTCTAACATTTATTCTTTAATACCAGCCATTAATATTACCCCATAGGATGGAGGAAAACAGTAGTATGAGATCCATTGTGGAAGAAGCCCTTGCTCGATCTGCCCTAGAAGGCCGTGCCGGGCAGAAGGTTTACTCAAATTCAGATTACTCTAACATAGATTCAGATGTTGATGCTGAACTAGAAGAGATCCTTAGAAGCCTTAAAACAACTATCAAAGTGGTAGGTTGCGGAGGTGGCGGCTCAAACAGCATCCAGCGCATGATGGGCGAAGGGATACAGGGAGCTGACCTCGTTGCCGTTAATACCGATGCCCAGCACCTTCTTCATATCCGCTCCGGCAAAAAGATTCTTATCGGGAAAAAGAAAACCCGTGGACTTGGAGCCGGCAGCCTCCCCCAGATAGGAGAAGATGCTGCAGTTGAGAGTATTGACGAAATTAACAAAGTTGTCGAAGGCTCTGATATGGTCTTTATTACTGCAGGCCTTGGAGGAGGAACTGGTACGGGATCGGCACCTATTGTAGCTGAGGCTGCTAGAGATGCAGGAGCCCTTACTATTGCAGTCGTCACCCTGCCTTTCAGTGTTGAAGGTCACGTTCGAAGAACTAATGCAGAAGCCGGTCTTGAACGCCTCAGAGATGTCGCAGACACAGTAATAGTAGTTCCCAACGATAAGCTGATCGAGGTAGTTCCGAAACTCCCGCTTCAGGCTGCCTTCAAAGTTTCAGACGAAGTTCTTATGAGAGCTGTAAAGGGCATAACTGAATTGATCACAAAACCCGGACTTGTAAACCTTGATTTTGCAGATATCAGAACTGTTATGCAGAATGGAGGAGTTGCAATGATAGGACTTGGAGAGTCCGACGGAGAGAACAAGGCTGTCGAATCCGTACAGAAAGCCTTGCGCAGCCCGCTTCTTGACGTAGATATTTCAGGTGCGACCTCAGCCCTTGTTAATGTGGTTGGAGGCCCTGACATGACTATCTCGGAAGCTGAGTGCGTAGTCCAGGAGGTTTACAACCGGATAGATCCAAATGCTCGCCTTATCTGGGGTGCCCAGGTTGACCCTGACCTCGAACAAACTGTACGTACCATGATCGTGGTTACAGGAGTAACATCCGCCCAGATTTATGGTCATGGAAATGACAAAGATATTACCTTTAAATATGGAATTGATTTTGTAGAGTGATCAAACCAGAGACAAAAGGGACTAAAACCTTCGGTTGGAACAAAACACTGTTTTTCCTTCTTTAAAATAAAAATAAGGGATCGGAATAAAAAACCAATCGAAAACTATTTTTATGGTAACTGCTGTATGATGCCGATACAATTCGGCATCAAAAAATAAATATTTCTACTGACGCGATTAAAGATTTGGAATTTATATAAATTTCAGCATCTAAATCTTTTGGCATTTGAAAAGTCGTGCCAGTGATATCTTCATATAATAGGAATTAATAATATAAACCGCCCGTTCCTTCCTTAATCTAAATCCGGAAATTCTATATGTATAAAAAGTGAATTTCGGGAATAGAAAGCACATAGGAAGAACTGTAGGCAAAAACTCATGATAAATAAATGAAATAAAGAAAACCTGGATGTGAATTGATGGTAGAATCCACGTTTGAACCGAAAGAAGCTGTAGAAAGCGTTGGTCAGGTAATCCGGGCACACCTGAGAGTCCTGAAACTTACTAAAAAACCGTCCAGGGAAGAGTTCTTGACCATTGCCAAAGTTGCAGGTATTGGCATTCTGGCTGTGGGCGCAATAGGATTTATAGTATATGTACTGTTGACAATGTTGCCCCAGTGGGTGGCTAAATGAGTGAGGATTCCCAGATATTTGTAATCAAAACCACAGCAAATCAGGAACGATCGGTTGCAACAGCTCTTGCCAGGGTTTCAAAAAAAGAGAAGCTGGATATAAGGGCAATTCTAGCTCCTGATGAGCTAAAAGGATATGTCCTCGTCGAAGCTCCTAAATCCGGAATCGTAGAACTGGCAATCCAGACTATTCCCCATGCACGGGCTCTTGTGAAAGGGAGTTCTTCTATTGCTGAAATTGAGCACTTCCTCAAACCCAAACCAACAGTAACAGGAATCAAGGAAGGGGCTATAATTGAGGTCACTTCAGGACCCTTTAAGGGGGAAAAAGCCCGGGTTAAAAGAGTTGATGAAGGACATGAAGAAATTACCGTGGAACTGTTTGATGCTGTGGTTCCGATTCCCATCACGATTCGTGGCGACACTGTAAGGATTCTCAAAAAAGAGAATGAATGAAGCCGCAGTGGATGGAAAATACCCAAAAAATTCCAGCTTATTAACAAATAAGATCACCAGTACTCAAAGTAGATTGAAACAGATCTGCAAAGTTTTATATGTATTAAAACCGGTGAGACTCAGATGACAAGTATTGTTGAAGCACTTGTCCCAGGAGGCAAAGCAAATCCTGGACCACCTTTAGGTCCGGCGCTTGGTCCACTTGGGATCAACATAAAAGAAGTAGTCGAAAAGATCAATGAAAAAACCAGGGACTACAACGGAATGCAGGTTCCTGTTAAAGTCATTGTTGATGATAAGAAAAACGTTGAGATTGAAGTAGGTACTCCCCCTACCGCATCCCTGATCATGAAAGAGCTAGGGATTCAGAAGGGATCAGGAAATGCAGGAAGCGAAGTTGTTGGAAACATCACCATCCAGCAGGTCGCAAGGATTGCCCGCATGAAGAAGGAAGATGTACTTTCCTACGATCTTAAGTCAACAATGAAAGAGGTAATGGGTACCTGTGTCCCCATGGGTGTGACAGTAGAGGGAGTTAAGGCAAAAGAAAGCCAGAAGGCACTCGATCAAGGCAAGTTCGACGATTTGCTTGCCGGTGAGGCGTGGTAAGCCTTCCCATTCCTTTACTCTAATCCGGGATTTATTATCACCAATAGTTTTAAATCGGATAGCACTAATAGCTCAAGAATCTTGCATATCATTGCAATAAATTAAAAAAGATAGTTATTAGTAGCTGTTTATTGTTAAGAATTGTATAACCCGGATTCATGGGGAAGCCCTAAAACCAACCACCGTAGTAAGCTGAAAAGGCTGCTTGGACAATCAAGTTCAAACACTACGGGGAGGAACAATATGGCAGAAAAAACTATACTGGGAGCTGTCAAGAAAGTACTTGAAGAATCACCAAAGCGCAATTTCTCTGAAAGCGTAGACCTGGCGATTAACTTAAAGAATCTTGACATGAATCAACCGAAAAACAGAGTCGATGAAGAAGTAATTCTTCCTCACGGGCTTGGAAAAGAACTAAAGATCGGCGTTTTTGCAAAAGGTGATGTGGGCCTAAAAGCAAAGGCTGCCGGTGCTGCGTATGTTATTTCTGACGTTGAGCTCGATGAACTGGCGGCTGACAAAAATAGAGCCAGGACTCTTGCAAATGAATGTGACCTTTTTATCGCAGAAACTCAGTTCATGCCAACAATTGGTAAGAACCTTGGTATTGTTCTTGGACCTAGAGGGAAAATGCCTATTCCACTCTTACCTAACAAGGATATAGGCGAACTTATCCAGAGCAAGCAAAATGCGGTCAGGTTGAGGTCAAAAGACAAGCTTACTTTCCATGTGCCTGTTGGCCGAAGGAATATGAGTTCCGACGACCTTGCCGAAAACGTTGAGACTATAGTTGCCAGGCTGGAGCGTGTCTTGGATAAAGGCAAGCACAATCTGAGAACAGTATATGTCACGACAACTATGGGAAAATCCGAAAGGGTGGTGTAAATGGCAGAGGAAAGACATCACACTGAGCATGTCCCACAATGGAAAAAGGATGAGATCGAAAACATAAAAGAACTCATTCAGTCCCATAAGGTCTTTGGAATGGTCGGGATCGAAGGCATTCTTGCAACCAAGATCCAGAAAATTCGCCGTGACCTTAAAGACGTTGCAGTGCTCAAGGTCTCCAGGAACACCCTTACAGAGCGGGCTTTTAACCAGCTCGGAGAAAAAATTCCCGAGATGAATAAATACCTTGACAAACAGACTGCTCTGGTATTTACTAACGAAAGCCCCTTCAAGCTTTACAAGATGCTTGAACAGACAAAAACACCGTCTCCAATTAAAGGAGGCGCAATAGCTCCTGTGGATATTATTGTTCAGAAGGGGCCTACCAGTTTCCCACCTGGCCCGATTCTCGGAGAACTCCAGAGTGCAGGAATTCCCGCTGCGATAGACGCAGGGAAAGTTGCAGTAAAGGAAACTAAGGTTGTCTGTAAAGCAGGTGAGGCAGTCCCGCAGAAGCTCGCAACCATGCTCACAAAGCTTGAAATATACCCTCTCATTGTAGGATTGGACTTAAGAGCCGCCTATGACGATGGGACAATTTACGAGCCGGAACTCCTTGCAATTGACGAAAGCCAGTATTTCTCTGACATTATCAGAGCAGCCCAGAATGCTTTCAATCTCTCTGTCAACACTGCATACCCGACAAGCGCAACAATCGGCACCCTGCTGGCAAAAGCCTTTACAGAGTCAAAGAACCTTGGTGTCAATGCTGTCGTGTTTGATTCCGGAGTCATGGACGCTTTGCTGGCAAAAGCTCATGTCCAGATGACATCCGTTGCATCCAAAGCCGCAGACAAAGACGCAAATGCCGTGGATGACGAACTGAGAGAAGTTCTCGGAGCAGCCGCAAGCGCAGCAGCAGCCGTAGCAGCTAAGGCTCCCGAGAAGAAAGAAGAAGTAAAGGAAGAAGAGAAAGAAGAGGAAGAAGAAGACCATGCCGAAGAAGACGGAATGGCCGGTCTCGGTGCCCTTTTCGGATAAACAAATTTACGATAATTGAAACTTAGGTGATTAACGATGGAATATATATATGCAGCTCTCTTACTACACAACGCTGGTAAAGCAATTACCGAAGAAGCAGTCACTGCCGTTCTCCAGGCAGCAGGTGTCGAAGTTAACGAAGCCAGGGTAAAGGCTCTTGTCGCAGCCCTTGAAGGCGTAGACATTGAAGAAGCAATTGTAAAGGCAGCATTCGCAGCTCCAGCAGCCGCAGCAGCCCCTGCAGCCGCAGCAGCTCCTGCAGCAGAAGAAGCTCCTGCTGAAGAAGAGAAAGAAGAGGAAGAAGACCACGCCGAAGAAGATGGAATGGCCGGCCTCGGTGCACTCTTCGGATAAACTCAAATGGAATTTTAATATCTATGGCTCGCCTTACGGCGGGCATTCTTTTTATATTTCAGCTCAGTCTTTAATTCGAAGATTCGAAGTTACAGATATTCAGAATAACTTTCTCCTGTAAGTGCTCTGTTAAAATTATTTTTTGGATTTACTTTTCAAAACTTTTAATGTTTTTTCTGCTGCTCAACTTTTAAGTGACAGTGTCTTCAATCAAAAACTATTAAGCAGATTAAATTTATTAATAATGTACACGTTCTTTACTAAATATAGTAAACGATTCTTATATTCTATTGATTCTTATGTCCCGATTTGACCCTATCCTGGCTTCGAGGGCTCTCTGGCAGATTAGAGTTAGAAAGCGCCCTTTTGTCCTTTCTCATGGTGTAAATGCACGCTGCAATATGCGCTGCAAATTCTGTGAGTACTGGAAGAAAACCGGGGAGGAGCCGACTAAAGAAGAGATTCTCAAATTGTTAGACGACGCAAGAGAATTCGGAATCGGAGTCTACAA
>JAMXLQ010000153.1 GCA_024280975.1 Methanosarcina sp. | reverse complement strand
GCGCCAGCCTTGGCGACTTTTTCGTTCATCCGCACGATTACCTCTCCAAAATTCAGAGGCATGTAAAACTGTGTGGTAACTGAATCTTTGATGAACTTCTTATTGTTCCATTCAAACACTTTTCCGTCCCAGGGGGCGGGGTCAAATCGAGGACAACATTCTTGATTCCGAATCTCGCTGGTCATGGTTTTCACCCTGTTTAATAATGACTTTTGAGGTTATTTTAGGTTTTGGTTTTAGTCTTTTTGGTGGAAGATACTTCTTGATATAAACGAAGAAGAAAAAAGCAAAAACAAAAGTCCTCTTTTTCAATCCCTGTTTTAATAGATCTTGCTCGTGAATTTATCACATTTTAATGGCCATTATCAAAGCTATCACAAACATATCTGGAGCAACGTTTAACGTCCATTGCCATTATTTTCGGCAGAATCTCCCAGAGGACAATCTTTATCCACAGAATAGCCCCAAACTTGCCTTTGCAATAATTCGCAAAAGAAAATAGTACATGATCCAGTAATTTTAGATTGCTTACAACTAAAACAATCTTTAGGCTTCATTATTCCTCCGGGGACAATCTGAACGTGTCAGTATATCCTATACTTTTTGAATTACTTCTTATTAATCAATTTACATATTATAACTATTTAAGTTCAATTTTTGTTTTAACCCGATTTGAAAAATAAATACATTACAAAATATACAAGTGATTTTATACTTTTATCTCTTCATACGATTCAAATTTGCATGCGATGTTTTACGATTTTTTATATAAAGCTAGTCCAAAAAATCCGAGACGGTACTTTTTAAAATTAAATCGATCTTTAATTTGCCACAAAGCTTACACACAGGTTTTACAACAAAAACTGTTATTAGTAAAACAAGAAAACAGAGGTTTTGTCAGCGTAAGCTAATAAATCTGAATAATTTTATTATGGTTTTGCGTTTAAGATTTCAGGTTTCTTGCAAAAAATCTTTATAGATTCCACAGTAGCTTTTATCCAATGCTTCTGTACATGTGTAAGAATCATCTTTATACCCAGCAAATCTCGATACGTATTCACATTTGGTATCAAACAGATTTGTTGTCCCAAAAACTAAATTAAAAATTTTCATATGATGGTATGCACTATTTATATATTTAAATTTATTTGATAGTATATAGTTGTGGGGCTCCACATATAACAGGTTTCACTTTTTATGTAAAAGTTTTACAGGTTATCCCAAGCCCTGATTTTATATTCTAAATCATTTAAGGGAATTATCCCTCCTACCTTCAGGGAATCATATCCTTGATATCAACATAAAACGGATTGAAAGCCGGTAGGTCCCCTTCGAATGATTTTGCAAATATACTCCAGGTTTCGATCTGCAGTTTCAGTTTTTTCATTACCGCAAGAAACCCATCTTCTGGATCTACTGCGGTCATCAGGTAATCCTGGTCCATATCAATAGAAAGATTACTTAAATGTTTAAGTAATGCCAACATAGCCTCAGGCTGTCTTTTATCGAATGCATAATCAGCAATATAGAGCAATTCCAAATTCTCTCCTTCGGATGTAACCTTTGGTACCTTTGTAATATGGTTTAAAACTCCGAAAATTGATCTCATTATCTTCATTGCTGTTGGCTCTCTGGCATAATATATATCCGCCAGTTTGGAACTATCCCATAATCCGGCACAGGCCACAATTTTATTATTTTCGCCTCTGACCACCCAGAAGTTTTCCGATCCATACCACGGAACAGATTTCAAACGCGCTTCAAAGGTTTGAGCTTCAAACGGCAAGAAATGCATAAACCCTGAGTTATACTTGTTAATAAGGCCAACTGCATCAACAATTTCCGTCTTATCAATAAGCTTTATTGAATACTCTGGCGGAATGTCTAATTTTTTATAAGTCGGTATTGCTGGCGTTTTAATCTCCCCCACCCTGGAATATCCCAGTTTACCGAACAAGGATTTAGAAGCGTTGTTTGACTCGTATATGTAGGAATAGGTGTAACTTGATCCCATTTCCAGGGCCTTTTCTTCAGCCTCCTTCACAAGTTTTGTGGCAACTCCTGACCTTCGAAAGACCGGATGAACCATCACTTCAGTGATGTATGCATACTTTCCGTTTCTATTGGAAGCTGGTTTCACAGTCAAACCGATCCAGCCAGCAATCTTTCCTTCTTCTTCTGCCACAAAAACATCCCAGTTATCATACATTTTATAACGAGCAATTATATCCTTCTTGTCCACACCCAGAGCACAGTTTTCATCTCCCTGTGGGCACAGCCTTTCTATTTCAAGCATGTTTTGATTATCTCTATCATCAAAAGATCTGATTGAAATCACAGGCATCTATACCCCCTGTTATTGGGCCGTCTTTCAATAAAAAAATGTCAAAGTAAAATATCACTTTCAATAAATATATATTCTTTGTACTTTCCAACAAATAAAGGAATCTTAAATTCTCAATTTTATATTTCATGTTAGATATGGAAGAACTAGCTCAAAACCCTGAGTTTTCCAAAGAAGATTATCAAAATTCTTGTTAGTCAGGAGATTCAGGCTCAGATAGCAGTTAAAATAGTTTTTTATTTTTTCAAAAGTAAGCCTAAAAACTCTGATGATTCCATCCTGAAAAGTAAGGAAAAAACGTAGTGAATACCTAATGAGAAAAGAAAAATGAGAAAAGAAAAATGAGAAAAGAAATAGGAAGGGAGCTTAAAATTATTCTCCCTTTATTATCCTTGCAATATCGTCTCCGACATCCGAAGTTGTATTCTTGCCACCCATGTCATAGGTTTTGACTTTGTTGTCCAGGATATTTTTCTGGATTGCATTGACTATAGTATCTGCCGCTTCCTTTTCTCCGAGCTGTTCTA
>JAMXLQ010000152.1 GCA_024280975.1 Methanosarcina sp. | reverse complement strand
ATATATTAATAAGCGGAAACACTTTTAGCAATCTCTCACATCAAGGTGTGTATCAGAAGTTACTAATAAATAGGGTAAATTTAACTATTTTTAATAATAAATTTTCAAATATAAAAATGGATGGAATATATATAGATGGGAATTCTTTAAAAAATGGTGCTGTGAAAATACAAAATAACACCTTGATAAATGTGAATACATCAAATTCCTCTTCTGGGATCACAATCAAAAATGTTAAAAATGCCGTAACTAGCGGAAACAAGATATCTAAAACTCCTGTATCCAAAGCTCCTGTTGCTGACTTTTCTGCATCCAAAACGACAGGAAATTCACCTTTGACAGTGTCATTTACTGACAAGAGCACGGGAACACCTACTTCATGGAAATGGAACTTTGGAGATGGAACGTATTCAACAACCAAGAATCCTACACATACCTATTCTAAAGCCGGAAAATATACTGTCAGCTTAAAAGTAACGAACAGTGCTGGAAGTAACACCACAACAAAGTCCGGTTACATAAATGTTACAATTGTAACAAAACCGATTGCTGCTTTTTCTGCATCTCCAACCTCTGGAAAAGCCCCACTAAAAGTTCAGTTTACTGACAAGAGTACAGGATCGCCAACTTCGTGGAAATGGAGTTTTGGAGATGGAACGTATTCAACAACCAAGAATCCTGCACACACATACAGTAAGGCAGGAAAATATACTGTTAGCTTAACAGTAAAGAATGCTGCCGGAAGTAACACAAAAACCGTTTCTGGATATATTAAAGTCTCCAAAAATTAATGGCTATCTTAAACTCATTTGTATTCAGTTAAGATAAGATTTATAAGAAACGCGTTATTTTCGTTGGCGTTTCTATAAATCTTCAATTGCAGATCGAGATGAATCGATAATTGCAATAGTCATTTTAGCACTAATAGATTCTTTAACAGAACACAAATGATCTTAAAAGGACCTACGCAGTTGAAACGAAAACCCAATAACATTAAACCTTCACCTATCTGAAACGTGCCTTTTACCGTAGGCATCTATTCACTTAATTTTGCACCTCAGGTGCGTAAGTCTTACTACTTTAATAAAAATAACTCGAGTAATTGATTATGGTTGCTCTATTAGCAAAACTGAATTTCTTTATTTTGGGTAGGGAAATATCACTATTCAGGCATGACTTACCTTAAAAATCAGAACTTTAGAGAAATTTTCTGCCCACTTTTACTGCATAACTATTACAAAAAATTCATTTGGGATGAGTTCCTAAATTGTAATTATTATGGGACGGTCAGCGCAAATATGGGTACTTATGGCACTGGGTCTGCTTTTCGGACTGTTTGCAGATTTGGGAGCTGCAGATCCTGTTGTCCTGAATAATGAGGGTGTAAATCTTTCGGAACTCAGGGCTTTTGACTTACTTTGCAAATGTGAGACAGGATGCATAGTCAATACGGTTTCTCTTTCTTCCGGGGGAAGTTATCTTGCAGTCGGGGGTTTTGATCATAATGTTTCTCTTTTTAATCTAGAGGGGAAGAAACTCTGGAATTACACTACTGGAGACATTGTCTATACCGTATCGATCTCTCCTGATGGGACTCGTGTAGCTGCAGGAAGCAACGATAAGAAAATATATTTTTTTAATAGGGAAGGAAACCTACTTTGGAGTTATGAAACAGGAGGCAGCCTAAATAGTGTTACAGTCTCTTCCGATGGTTCATGTGTGGCAGCAGGCAGTGAGGACGGCAAGATTTACTTCTTTAATAGAGAAGGCAAGCTTTTATGGAATTTCGATTCCGGAGATGCTATCCGTAGTATAGCCATCTCCAGGGATGGATCTTACATTACAGCCGGCGGTTCCAATCAATGTATTTACCTCTTTGACAGTAAAGGAAACAAAGTCTGGGAAAGGAGGACAGGCAGTGTAATCAATAGTGTATGTATGACTCCATACGCCCATTACGTGGCTGCCGGGGGGTCCAATTATAATGTCTATCTCCTTAACCAGAAAGGGGAATTTTCCTGGATGCACAATCCTGCTTACTGGATCAGCAGTGTTTCGCTAACAAGCAATGGCTCATACCTAGCAGCAGGAAGTTTTGACGACAAAATCTACCTGTTTAATAGCACAGGCACGAAACTCTGGGACTACAAGGCAAAAGACGATATTTATAGTGTTGTAATTTCCCCGGATGCATCATTTATCGCAGCCGGAAGCTGGGATGATACGCTTTACGTCCTTAATATGGAAGGGGAGGAATTCTGGAACTACAGTTGTGGAGGAAACATTAACAGTGTATCAATTTCCCACGATAGCTCGGTCCTTGCGGCAGGGAGCGATGACGGAGCAGCGTATCTTTTTGAGCGAAATTCCACGGTTTTTGCACGGCTGTTTGGAGATGAACGTTTTCTTTCAAAAGAAGGACTCAAGGATTTATATCTCGATAAGGAAGCGGAAGCCGGACTGCCGCCAAAAGAAGATGTTGTAACAACTGAAGGTGTTGAAAATGTAGTTGAGATTGTTCCGGCCTCCTCGGGTAAGGTGTCAGGTAATACAAAAAATGAAATCAATCATACTGCAGATAACTCAATTTCTGCAGAAAGTTCTTTAACACTTCCGGGACTGCTTAATTTCTTTGGGTTTCCTATAGTTCTTTTACTGGCAGTTTTAATAGTAGTGCTCTGCCTGAAATACAGAACCTCTAAAAAACGGAGCAGAGATGAGAATTTTGACGACTTTGAAAACCTCGATGATGAAAAGCACAGGTCTGAAAATCGATAGGGATGTCCAGAAACCTAAGATTTCAGAGATGAGGGCGTAAACTCCCAGTTTTGTAATGTGTATAGAAGATTACCATATATCGAGAAGCTGACATCATACTCTTTTTGTAGTGGTAGTTATGAGTAAAGGAAATAAAAAAATCGCCTTTATTATTGTTTTTATTATTTTCCTAATAATTATTGGAGTATTTGTAAAAGTGACAGTTTTTACTCCAAAAATAACTCCACGCGAAGGTAATATAGGCGGCTTAGTCGTTCAGTTTAAAGATGGGATTACAAAAACGGAAGCAAAAAATATTCTTGGAAACTACAACTTGACTATGTATTACATAGATTACGATTATTATTCCATGCCAGACAAGTACTACATAATAGTAGATAAAGATAAAATAATTGATGTAAAGAGTGAATTGGAAAAAGAAGGAAATTGGATTGAATATACTCCGATTATCAAAAAAGGAAATTTTTTCATAATTGCTGTACCTGAGCAAATAATTAATAAAGAAAATTTTACTGAGATCTTAAATAAATATAATCTTCAGGTGAAAAAGTTCAGTTATTGCCATATTCGCTTTGGAGAGCACCCATTGAGTGGGATTTCTAAGAAACATGCAGATGAATATGTAAGCAAACTTGAAATGAATGAAAACATTTTTACCGTATACATTGAAGCTTTCCAATCTTGAATCTAAAGTTAAAGAGGGAGACTTTGAATGTCAATTTTTATAATTTTTAGTAAAATTGAAACAAGTAACAAAAGAATAAAAAGACTTGTTTATAAAGATCTAAACTTCCGATTTTTTTGTAAAGTTTTCTTTTATTACTAACCTACCTTCCAGGTAATATATATCACGTTTCCTATACTGCATGAAACGATAGTAAAAATTTGCCAAACATTAAGTCTTGTTCGTTTTTTAGTAAATATTTACATTTAACAGCTTTCAGATTTCTTTGCTTGCGGCTTCAGACAAAGCTCTTATGTGGAAGTCCGAATCAAGCTCATCTGCAAGCTTTTTACATTTTTCCAGATCTATTTCGGGCACGTTAACTACTGTAACTCTTGTACTGATTCCTGCTTTCTTTGCTCCCCTTATGAAATCAAGTACTGCGTTGTAAGCGTTTTTATGGATCGGTTTGCAGAGTTTGTTATATTTTTCTTCGGACTCAGCATTCAGGCTTACGGAAACTGAGTCAATTCCTGTGGTCTTCATTTCCGAGATCACATCTCTTCCCGGATTTATCAGGGCTGCCTGTCCGTTGGTATCTAGCCTGACTCGGATATTCCGGCTTTTTAACCAGCGGGTTACTGCAAGCACCACATCGAACCTGAGGGTAGGCTCTCCAAGGCCTGTGAATACGATTTCTCTGTACCTTGTGAGGTCCAGTCCTTCCAGGGCTCCGATAACCTCTTCAGTTGTCGGTTCTCTTGAAAGCCTTAAGTCATATCCGTAAACCCCATCTGCAAAATTACGGATGCAAAAGACACAGTCTGCACTGCAGCGATTGGTAAGGTTAATATAGAGATTTTTGTGAGCTTCGTAATAAATTATGTCCATGCGATCAAAATTTCTTACATTCCTTATAACTATGCCGTATTAATCCATTTTTCGTTCGGGAACTGAAAATATATTTATTAGGACTTACACAGTTGGACTGAGAATCAATAACATTAAACCCCTAAATGTCTAAAATACTAACTCAGTAACAACATCGAGTGTATTTGATTTTGTACTTCAAGTGCGTAAGTCCTAAATATTTAATTGTTGTATCCATCGGATATGAAAAAACATATCTCCCTTTTATTGGTTTTAATTATACTGTTTTCAATGCCAACTGCTTTAGCAACAGGCAATGTAAAGATTAATAGTATCACCGCAACTTCTACCGTTGGAACAGTTCCGTTTTACGATAAATTCACAGGTCATGTTACTGGCAAGGTCACAAGCTGGGCCTGGAAATTCCACAATATCAAAAGTGGTGCAACAACTTACAGTACTGAAAGTGGAACAGCAGGTCATACGTTTAAAAAGCCTGGGGTTTATGACGTGACATTGACCGTAAAGGGTCCCGGTGGAAGTGATACTCTTACTAAGAAATCCTTTATAACCGCAAAAACGAATCAAAGATTAATCGCAAACTTTGCTGCATCTCCTGTTTCTGGAAAAACACCTTTGAAAGTACATTTTACAGATAAAAGTACCGGCATTCCCACGTATTGGTCATGGACCTTTGGTGATGGAGGAAAAACTATAGCAAAGAACCCTACGCATATATATAAAAAAGCAGGGAGTTATACAGTAAGCTTGACAGTTAAAAACTATTATTTAAACAGCGTAAAGACAGTTAGCAAAATGATAACTGTAAAATAATAAATTGTGGATATTCACTAAATTCTTCAAATTTTGTTAGGATTCACGCACTCTGGATGCAAAATCAAGTATAGTAAACGACAGAGTTTAAATTTGAAGTTTGTTAGGTTTTGAGTTTACTGCTCTTGTTTTTGTGCTTCGAGTGCGTAAATCTTATTTATGAGCCTATCCCAAAAGTCATTTAATTCTTAATCATCAAGAATTTTCAGGATTGTTTTCATGATCAGAAACTTGATTGCTTATTCGGAATACAGGATTCAGAGAAGCAATTTAGTGTTTTGGGATAGG
>JAMXLQ010000151.1 GCA_024280975.1 Methanosarcina sp. | reverse complement strand
AGATATAAAGTTTCCCGTCCTGAAAATTACACATATTCACTTGTAAATGTTGAAAAATATTCAGATTATTAATCCATTCGTACTATTAATTGAGGTTACTAACCCAGACAGATATTAATTCCGGTTATAAAGATACAGGATGTTTTATATGAGTGAACTGAACATTCGAGAAGTTGACCGACTAGAAGTAACAGTTCTGGTGGATAATTATACGGATATGTTTAACGGAAAGTACTGACGTATGCAGGAGGTCGTTATTACCTCTCCCTCAAATACTTCTTGCCGAACACGGGCTTTCATGCTTAATTAAAGTTTGTGTCGGGACTGAGGAGCATACCGTGCTAATGGACGCAGCAGTAACTCCAACCTGTCTTTTTAATAATGCAAAGCTTTTGAAGGCCGACCTGAACAATCTTGAGGCTATCATCCTTAGCCATGGGCATCCGGATCATTTTCTCGGACTTGAGGAACTCTTAAAGTTTATAAATGGGGAAGGAAAGAAAGGAATTCCACTTTTTCTTCATCCAGAGGCCTTTCTTGAGAGGCATCTCAATATTCCCGCAGTCGGACACCCTGCCTCAATGCCTTCACTCAACGAAGGTATTTTGAAAGCTGCAGGAGCCGTTCCCATAAAGTCCGAGAAACCTGTTCCGGTTGCAGGTGGGCTTATCTACACAACAGGAGAAGTGGAGCGTATAACATCATTTGAGAAAATTTTTCCCTGGGCTGAGGCAAAACTCGATGGAAATTGGGTTTCTGATCCATTCCGGGATGATCAGGGGCTTGTAATAAAGATAAAGGGTAAGGGACTCGTAGTAATCAGTGGCTGTGCCCATGCCGGGATCATCAATACAGTTGAATATGCAAAGAAACTTGCAGGAGCAGATAAGGTTCATGCGGTGCTCGGGGGCTTCCATCTGACAGGGAGGATTTTTGAACCGATAATTCAGTCTACAATAGACGAAATGAGAAGGATAAAGCCTGATTATGTCATACCCATGCATTGTTCCGGCTGGAAAGCCATAAACAGGTTTGCAGAAGAGATGCCAGAACAGTTCCTCCTCAATACGGTCGGCACAACTTATGTATTTGAGGAAGCCTTAAGCTGAGGAATCAAGTGGGTAAGATTAAAACCTTAGTTTCAGCAGTTAATGTCAGTTAACTGTCCTTGAAAATTACTATGAGTATGCTTCAGATCGCATGTGCATTGATGACGCTCAGAGCAGTGGGACTTTTCGGATAAGCTTTAAATTGGGCATTTCTTTGGAATGAGCAGAAATGAGGTGGAGAAGAGTGGAGAATAAATTCTCCTTACTCTTCTTATGCTTTTTTGATTCTCCGGATTATATCAATAAAATATTTAGTTTCTCTTTTTACATCATTACTGCACACAACTGCAGAAATTGCGACCAGGCTATCAGCTCCATTTTGAATAACGCTCTCGCAATTTTCTTTATTTATTCCGCCGATAGCAACGACAGGAATCTCTATTGCATCTTTAACTTCTCTTATTTTAAGCGGACCGATTCCTTCTCCTGCATCTTTTTTTGTAGCAGTATCGAATATGGGGCCAAGGCCCACATAGTCAGCCCCAGCTTTTTCCGCCAGGATTGCTTCTTCCCTGTAATGTACACTAAGGCCAATTATCTTATCCTTGCTAAGGAGCTTTCTTGCTGTTTCAATAGGCATGTCGTCCTGACCTATATGAACCCCGTCAGCATCGACTGCCAAAGCAACATCGATTCTGTCGTTTACCAGAAATATTGCCCTGCCGCTGCAGATTTTCTTAATTTCGGAAGCTTCTTCGACCATCTCTTTCGTATTCTTATCTTTTTCCCGGTACTGAACAATCCTGCAGCCTGACTCAACTGCCTCCCTTACATCGGATAAAGTCCCTTTTTTCGAGAGTCTGGAATCGGTCACAAGATAGAAATCGATCTCTTTTAAAAGGGAGCTTTTTTGGCTGAAATTTTTCTGGTTCATAGTGCTTAAATCCGTCCGATATGCGTATTTTTAAAAATGGCTTTTTATAAGCATTTTTTACAATATCTCTTATAAGCCAGTCGTGAAAGCGGTCATGTTCTGAACTTATTTTTCTTCTTTTTTCTTCGGAACTTATCTTTCTTCAAAATTCATCATGCTTTTTACTTTCTCATCCGACAGGTTGAAAACTTCATCATAAAGATTAACCTTGAAACTTCCGGGCCCTTTTGATTTCCCGGCTGCGAGTTCCCCTGCAACTCCAAAGTAGCATAAAGCATCTCTTGAGGCTTCGCAGTAATCCGGATTAACCGCAGCAAACGAACCTATTACCGATGCAGCCATGCATCCCGTTCCGACAATCGATCCCATAAGCTCATGCCCATTCTTTACAATAAATACCCTCTCGCCGTCACTTATAATGTCTTCTTTTCCTGTCATTACGACAATAGAGGAGATTGATTTTGCAAATTCCTTCGCTATCTTTGCGGGATCCGCATTAATTGAAGTTGCTTCAACCCCTCTTGTCTCAGCGTTTTCGCCTGCAAGTTTTGCGATTTCCGAGTAATTGCCTTTTATAATATCGATATGGACAGAATCAAGGATTTTTGCAGCCATCTTGTCCCTGAATTTCGTAGCCCCTACCCCGACAGCATCGAGTACTACAGGAATTTTCTTTTCGTTAGCAGCGGTAGCAGAGAGAAGCATAGAATCAATGATTTTGGACGTCAGAGTTCCGATGTTAAGCACAAGAGCCGATGAAATCCCTGTCATCTCAGCACACTCCTCAGGGGCATGTGCCATTACAGGCAGCGCGCCAAAAGCTCTTGTCATGTTTGCGCATTCGTAGATAGTTACCCAGTTCGTTATATGATGTATGAGGGGTTTTGTTTCTCTTATTGTTTTTAATGGGTTGTTCATTAAGATTCCTCAAAACGTTTTAAGCGTGATTTCTCAACATATTGGCACTTGTGCGAGGGATTTGATCAAAGTATTATAACCAGGAATCATTTACGGAAGAGTCCTCCTCATTCCTGGTCTTTTGGAAAGATTGTGGGCAAAATTTCCCTCGGAACAGTTACAGATTACTCATTTTTTACCCTTTCTGCACTTGTATAAATATTCATCTTCTGGCTCCGAACAAAACCAATAATAGTAAGACCAGCTTGCTCTCCCATGCTTATAGCAAGCGTAGTGGTTGCGCCTCTTGAAGTAATAATAGGAATATTAGCCATAAGGCACTTCCTTACCATCTCAGAAGAAAGTCTTCCTGAACAGGTTACAATTGTCCTTGAGAAGTCCACACCATGCTTCAGTCCGTAACCTATTGCCCTGTCTAGGGCGTTGTGCCTGCCAATATCCTCTATTATACAGATCTTTCCGTCCGGTCCAAAAAGTCCTACAATATGTATGCCGCCTGTTCTGGTATGCAGGTCTGATACCAATGTTTCTTTCATTATACCTTTTATTGTTGAGACATTAGTGACTAAATCGGACTGGATTTTTGGAAGCCGGCCCGCGTCCACATATGAAGTGTCGCCTCCACATCCCGAAAGGACAGTTTTACTTGAAAGCATGATTGAAAAAGGGTCTTTTGTCAGGACGCTGGCACTAAGAGTGCTGACACCAGTTACTTTTTCGTTTTTACCCCTGTTTTTACCTCTATTTCTTTCTCTGCTTTCTTCTATGTGCAATGATTCGATATCCTCTAGTTTGCGGATAATTCTTTCCGTGTATAAAAACCCTATTATAAACTCTTCAAGCAGCGTCGGGCTTACCATAGCGGTTAGAGCATGGCGGCCATTAACAAAGACTGCAAGAGGCACTTCCATCACGACTTCATGAGACGACGGGACCATTGACCCATTATCATATTTTATACAGGGAACCGTGCTGTACATTCTTAAACCATACTCCTTACGCTATACGAGCGATTTCTTCGATTGCTTCAAGAAGAAGATCAACCTCTTCCGAGGTATTGTACAGGTAAAGGCTTGCTCTGACAGTGCCGTTCTCGAGCCCCAGGTGTTTCATTAACGGGATACAGCAGTGATCACCCGAACGGACGAGAATTGCTGCTCTTTCGTCAAGCAAATAGGCTATCTCGTGGGGGTGAATCCTACCTATCGTAAAAGAGACGACCCCTATCCTGTTTTTTGTATTCTGAGGCCCGTGAATTGTGACATTTTCGATGTCTGCAAGCCCTGTGAGAAGACGTTCAGTCAACTTCTGTTCATGCTTGGAGATACCATCCATCCCCAGGCTTTCCAAATATTTTACAGCCTGCCCAAGCCCGATTGCACCTGAGATATTCGGGGTGCCTCCCTCAAACCGCTGGTAGCCGCTAGTCAAGGTATATCCTTCAGTTGTGACGTCCTCGACTGTACCTCCGCCCAGCATAAGGGGAGAAATAGCAGCATCTCGAATCCACAGCACGCCGGTGCCTGTTGGTCCGAGCATCTTATGACCTGAAAAACATAAAAAATCGCATCCAGTGCGCCAGGCATCCACAGAAAAATGGGGAACGGACTGTGCCGCATCAACCAGAAAATAGGCTCCCTGCGCTTTGCAGATTTCAGCAATCTCCCGGACAGGCTGCACGGTACCAAGTACGTTTGACACATGGCTGACCGCAACCAGCTTTGCATTAGCGGTAATTGCTTCTTCAAATGCCTCTATAGCAAAAATCCCGGCTTCATCAGGCTGGAGAATGACCACCTCAATGCCTTTCTGGCGCAGTCGAAGCCAGGGAAGCAGGTTGGAATGATGTTCTACTCCAGTTGTGACTATTCGGTCTCCGGGCTGCCAGTCGAGCCCGGCTGCAACCATGTTGATAGCCTCGGTCGTATTCTTTGTAAAGACTGTAGTGCCTTCTTTTCCGCCAATGAAACCGCTAACCAGCTCGTGTGCATCCTGATATCTCTGTGTTGCAATTCTTGTAAGCCTGTGCATTCCCCGGCCAACATTGGCGCGGTATTGTCGGTCATATTCGTTCATTGCAGCTATTACAGGCTCAGGAACAAGGCTGGTTGCCGCACTATCCATATAGTGGAGGTATCTGGGTATTTGAAAGTCAGCCAGACAGTCTTCTAGATTCATAACACTTCATCCATACTCCCGCTTCTGTATCCTTTAAGATCGATGGTAATATAAGAAAAACCACAGTCCTGCAATACCTTTAATATTTGATCTCGCATGTTTACTGCCTTTTCAAATTCTTCAGGTATCAACTCGATTCTTGCAATTTTTCCATGCAATCTTACACGCAGATTTGAAAATCCCAGATCTTGCAGCAAATCTTCTGCGTTTTCTATAATTTGCAGCTTTTCAACTGTGATTTCTTCCCCATATGGAATTCGCGATGCAAGACATGAAGCTGACGGTCTGTTCCAGAAACCAAAGCTGCAGTCCTGAGCCAGTTGCCTGATTTGTTTCTTTTGAATTCCAAGTGAGAGAAAAGGATGAAGGATTCCTTCTTCATTGCTTGCCTGAAGTCCAGGACGGTATTCATTAAGATCAGAAGCGTTAATTCCATCAGCTATTTTTGAAATTCCCAGTTTTTCAGCCTGATCCTTTAATATCCTGGCAGATTGTTTTTTACATATATAACAGCGATTGGGGCTGTTTTTCCTGAATTCTTCATTTTCCAGAATAGGAAAAGGGATTGTAGAGCAGGATAAACCAAACTTGCATGCGGTTTCCTCTGCTTCCTTAATAGCCCTTCTGGGGACAAGAGGCGCATCAAAAAGTATGCATTTTACCTTATCCTGAAGTACTTTTTGTGCAAATAATGCAAGTAGAGTACTGTCTATTCCCCCTGAGTATGAAACAAGTAAGCATTCTAACCCTGCAAGTTCTTTGAGCAACGTATCCTGCACGTTTTCTTTTTCCATGGATGAATACCGACCTTCTAATTTTCCTTTTATTGCACCAGAAACATTAAATTCTCTAAAAACATTCACAATTGTGAATGTTTTAAAATGGACATTATCGGTAATAATACTTATGGGTTAACTGTATTAGTGATGTGAAATTCTCTATGGAGTACGCGTTTTTTATATACTTTTATTTATAAATATACTTATATATTATCTGGTTCATGTTAGGATTGTCAAGCTGTGAATAATCAGCGAGGTAGTTAAGAAAATAAAGTAAGGCTATCCGAACAGTAGATATTTGGAGTGAGATACATGTTGAAAATGAAAAAGACACTAGGTATTTCGCTGGCAATCTGTTTCTTAATGTCAGTGATAGCTGCAGCAGTAAATGCAGCTCCTGGCAATGGCGACTCCAAACACAGAGAAGGTCACAAAGAATACAGGAACAACCACTGGTTGTTGTCTATAAAATAGTCACAGTCTATAAGACTGCCTACTGGACTACAACTAAACAGTAGAACAATAACTAAAAATTAGATGTAATTAAACTGGCTAGCGTAATTACTAATCATATTAAACGCTAGCCAGCTAGGTAATTTGGTTGTGGTGCAAAAATCTCATAACGTTAAGTAAAATTTGGGATTCAGATGGATTTATCCCAACCTTGTCCAAAATCTACCAATGGTCTAACCTCATAGATCTCGAAAATCACTGTAGCATATATCATTTTTGCGGCTTCCTCACCGGCGAAATTAGCTGTTTGGCTTCGGATCATTTCAAGCATTTCTCCGGAAGTCGCATATTCCTTCATCTTCATATAAACCCGGATCCCCTTCCAGTCCATGACTGAACTTCCTGGTTCCATGTTCATCTTCATTGCGTTTGAAGAATCTGTACACTGCTCCATGATTATGTAGATGGCATTTGGATTATCCAGAAGATTTGTGAAGGTGCGGTTCTT
>JAMXLQ010000150.1 GCA_024280975.1 Methanosarcina sp. | reverse complement strand
AAAGAAAGCGAGTCCGGAAGCCTGAGGCCTAAAATCCCTGTATTTATTACGTCAACCGTTGCATCAGGAAAGCCTGTCAGGCTTGAGGTAAAAGACAGGGATTCAAATGCAGTAACAATTGAGTCCGGATATTTGGTCGAGAAGGCTGAAAAGCAGCCTACTTCAAAGATCCAGATAGAGAAGCAACTTTCAAAACTTGGAAACACGCTTTTTGAGGCTGCCGAACTTCATGTCACTGTGGAAGGGGATGTTTTCGTTCCTGTGGGGCAGTTGAACGAGCTAAGGACAAAAGCAATAGAACAGCTTGAAAACCTGCGAATCTCCAAATTTAAGCGTAAGCCTCTCAACACTCCGCAATTTTTTAGATTAGGAGAAGAGGCAGGAGAAGAAGCAAGAGAAGCTGCTCGAGAGAGTCTTCCTTTACGTCCTGTGCTCTCAGTTTCCGTTTATTCCCTTGAAGGGCTTGAAGGGGCGCTTGCAGGCGGAGCCGATCGGATATATTTCGGAGAAGGACTTTTCAGAAGGTCGGAAACCGCAGGGCAAAATGATGGCTCTTCAAAGGGGCTTGAAACCATTTTTGAGAAAGCTGTTACGGAGACTCAAAAAGCAGGCAGGAAGATCTATTTTATCACCCCAAAGATTGTGAAAGATTCAGAAATGGAGCTTGTGGAAAAAACCTTCTCTTTTGTGAGGGAATTGGGGGCTGACGGTGTCCTTGTTTCAAATCTGGGAACTCTGGGCTTCGCAAAATCTGAAAAAATTCCTTTCATTGCAGATAGTCCCCTGAACATTTATAACAGCCGTACTTTTTCCCTTCTTTTACAGGAAGGATCTCAAATGGCTGTAATTTCCCCGGAACTGACCCTTGAGGAATTAAAAAGTGTTGCTTCTTACGGGCCTGCTGAGTGTGTAATTCATGGCCGCTTTGAACTTATTGAATCTGAACACTGCCTTACTGGAGGTCTGCTTGGGAACAATAAAGGGCAGTGTAGTGCCCCATGCAGGTCAGGGAAGTTTACACTGGTAGACGAGAAAAACTACGAATTTCCTCTTCTCATGGACTATAAATGCAGGATGCATTTCCTTAACTCAAGATCGCTTTGCATGCTTGAATACGTTCCTGAAATTCTCGAAAGCGGAGTTTCAAGCCTCAGGATCGAAACTCTGGGAATGGAAAATCCAAACGAAATAAGAAGGATAACTCGAGCCTACAGAAATGCGATTGATACTTTCCTTGAAACCGGAAAAAAAGGACGGAAAAGCTGCGAAAAGCTTGGAAAGGGCTTTACCACGGGACATTATTTCAGGGGTGTGCAGTAAAGGCCGAATTGCCGGAAAACGGATTAAAAGGTGAGTATAATATGGAAAATCTGGAGAAAATGAAGATTTCGGAAAAACGAATCCCCAAAATCTTTCTGTCTGGCTCGATCCGCGGAGGAAGGCAACTGCTTGAAACATACAGGTTTATGTTTGATGCTCTGGAGGAAGCAGGGGTCGAAGTGCTCAGTTGGCACGTTGTGGATCCCGAGCTAGAAAACGTGGAATTGAGAATGACAGAAGAAGAGATTTATGCCAGGGATTTGGGTTTGCTTGTAAAAAGCGATGCCTTGATTGCAGAAGTTACGGTGCCCTCCACGGGTGTAGGTTACGAAATCTGCAGGGCGCTTGTCCAGAAAATTCCTGTGCTCTGCCTTTACAGCCCGGATGCAGCAGTCTCGGCAATGATACTGGGAAACCCGGACTCTTTACTTGAGGCAAGGGCTTATCCAGATAAAACCTCACTTAAAAATATTATTACTGAGTTTATTCAGGATCTTTAAGGGAAAAATCCGAAATTAACCTTTCTTTTGAAAGAAAAGTCATTGAATATCCTGTTAACTCTTGAGGTTTAATCTTTTTACTTTATAACTATATTACAAAACTCAATGATAATTATAAATAAGTTGAGACCTTATGTATGATTTATGGTAGTTGGAATTATTGAAATTTTTGTACTGGCTCTGGCAATTGTAGCGGCCTTCATCCTATACAAAATCCTGAAGACCGCAACCTGCCTTACAATAAATGCAGTACTTGGGGTCTTAGTCTTGATGGCGGCAAAACTTCTGTTCGGACTTGAAATCGCAATCACCTGGGTGGCAATTCTTATCTGCGCAATAGGAGGCATTTTCGGAGCACTTGTTATAATTGTGCTGAATTACCTGAAAATAGCCTTCGTATAAGCAAGTAGATAAGACGACATCAGGGAAGATAGAAATAATGGGGAAAATTTTGATGAAACTTTTTCCTAAAAATATTCGTTAAGATGATTGCAGAGAAGATTGAAAACGACAAGGAGCATATGAGTCTGAAATTCTTGGAAGCTTCTGGAATGAAGAAGTTCAAGATTTTTGAAAAAAAGATAGAATTAATGCTTCCGGAAGATTCCTTTTACCAGATGCCTCCTGTAAGCTTCCCCTTTAAAATTTTTTTCTTTTATTACATCTTCTAATTCTATAATTTCAAATCCTTTGAAAAGCGCTTTAACCTCTTTTTTAGTAAAATAGTGGTAGATTATTCCATTTTGCCGGGCAAAAGTTCTCTCTTCAAAAGGAATCGAGTTTTTTCCCCCGCAGCGCATATCTTCACTACCGAATGCTTCAAAAAAGATAAAAGCGCCTTCCTTGAGTACGTGACTGAATTCTTTGACAGCGGATTCCCTTTCTTCTTTGAAGAGATGCTGGAGTACTCCATAACAGAGAATTCCATCAAAAACTTGAGCTTTGAAGGGAAGATCCAAGATACTTGCTCCAAGGTGCTCAGCAAACCTGTCACCTCTTGCAAGCTGAGTTCTGGAACCTGTAAGAGCAGTTAAAGAAACGTCAATCCCAATTGCGCTGTAGCGTCTTGCAAGCTCTCCAAGGTATCTGCCATTTCCTGAACCTGCATCAAGAATCCTGGAGCCGGAAAGGAGATAGGCCTGAAGATTCTGGAGAGGTGCAGGCCCACCCCACTTTAGGTGAGTATATTCCCTCTCCCAGGCAAGGAAATGATTCTTCACAGAGTCGGTCTGCGAATTTGTGATATTATGAATGTTCGATTTATCCATATTTATGCGTGTTTTTCAGGGTTGTAGGTTGAAGCTTCTTCAAACCTTTCTACCAGAAATTCCTTCTCAAACGAGGATAAAAACCATCCGGCTTTGGGGCCCGAGCTCTGTCCCAGTAATGAAATATAGATTGCTTTGAAAAGCTCCTTGGGATCTATCTGCGGAGAAGGAGTGTTCAGCCTTTCTGCAATCCGTCTGTTCAGTTCAGAACCTTCGTCTTTCGCAGAATAAACCAGTATATGGTATTCTTCTCCGCTGATTTCCTTTCTGGATTCAATAAGGGCTGCAAGGGATGAAAGAAAAGCTCTCTGAAGCCCAGACAGGGTTGCAGCCTGCACAGGAACCTTCTCTTTTACGCTGAATTTAGCAAAAGGTGGAGCATAGAGCTTGAGCCATTTAGAAACGTTGCCCACTAGTTCTTTTATACACTTTTTGTTTTCTGTTGAAAAACCTGAACGCTTTACGATTTTCAGGATTTGGTCAAAATCTCCCCTTGCTACCTGATAGATAGTCACCATCTGCTTGAAAGGAATCTCAGACTGGCAAATACCTGTTGCTCTGGAAAGCTCATAAACTCTCCTTTGAAACTCCCCAAGAGAAGGATCATTTTCCCTGAACTGCGTTCTGAGCCGTTCGTATTCATCCACTAGAGTCAGGAGAGGTTGCCCTGGATCAAACTGAATATGCTTTTCAGGTTTTGTGCGGATAATCAGGTAGCGAAGAACTTCAGGGGGCACAACCTCCAGCATGTCCGTAATCGAGATCACGACCCCTGTAGAAGAAGACATCACTCCCTGTTTTCCAAGCATTATCCACTCATAGACG
>JAMXLQ010000149.1 GCA_024280975.1 Methanosarcina sp. | reverse complement strand
CTCTGCTGTTAATGCAGGGGAAGTTGAGACAATCCCAAAAACATCAGCAGCGACTTCAGCTGCACAAATATCCGTAGTCTCGATAAATATCCTGCCCCATTCCCGCCGTATTTGAGAATACGAAATGTCTCTCGAATCCAGCATTGCTGCAATATTGCTAATAAGAATTTTCTCATACCAATTACGGACTCCGGTACTTTTAAGGGCAAGTTCACCATAGCGCACTATAACTACATTAGATTGAATCTCAGACACAGGAGAAGAGAATTCGGAGCCCAAATTATCACATTTTTTAGCATCATTTTTTGGGATGCCTTTGTTTTCCTGACGAGTACGTTAGATTCAGTTTTTTCTTTTACCATGAAAAATACCAGCCGTATTAGTAAATATCCTAAAAATCCAGTATTTCAAAAAAATAAAATGATTTTCCCAATTTTGTGGACTGGTATCACGTAGATCAGAAATTACTAATAATATTTTCTAGTAAATTTTTTCGGTAATTTGAACTATTAGTGTAACTTGTTTTCTGCAATATTATATGGCTGACGTGATACCTATACTTCATTTCCAGAATAAATTCATAAATTTGGAATTTGTTAGAGAGGTTCCAACATCTTTGTAGGTATGAACTCCTGCTCCAAGATACGGTTCTTAAGCATTGTACAGAGCCTTTCTGCCCGTGCCCTGTCTGACTGCCTCAGGGATACAGGGACAGTTCCTTCAGCCAGTTCTATAGATCCAAGCCTTGCACGGAATACTCCTTCAGAACACTGGAGTGTACAGGTTCCGCAGTTAATACAGAGGTCTCTGTTGATAACATAATCATTTGAGATCGCTTCTGTGGGACATGTGCGCATCGCGGCGCAGTCCGGATGGTGCAGGCACTTTTCTTTTTCAACGCGGATAGTTTTATCAGTGCCTTCCCATATATGCCCGTAATTCACTTTTGCATGCGCAGTACGCCCGTTTACGTCCGATACGGGTAATGGGACATTCTGGTCCAGGATTTTTAACCCTGAGAGAATCTCATCGTCAAGGACAGGGATAGGGACTGCAAGTGAGGTCAGGCACTCAGGCCCGTGAGCGGTTTTCATTCCTCCCATCATGGTTGGGTCCATATCTTTCATATCTGCATAGGCAGAGACGTTCGGCTTATCAGGACTGGCTCTGGTCCCTTTCCCCATGATATAACCAGGTGCCCCATTTAAAAGGACTCTTGTGCCCACACCTATTGACCTGTGAGAAGGGTCGTTCTGCAGAGGGTTTATTTCACCACATCCTGATACCGTTGTTTCAGTAAAAGGACCGGTCAGGCCTGTCACAGAGAAGATGGAGCTAATCGTAGAAGAGGTGGGGTTTATCAGTGCGTGGTAATTTTTAAATGCAAGCCTGGTAGTGATAATTCGAGCAAATTCGATCTCGTCAAGCGTAACCTGGTTTTCATAATGTCTTCCGTGTGCTTCCACGAGCACGTCAACGGCTTTTCCTTTTACAAGGTCCCGAAAAAGGTGCCCTCCACCATATCTGTCATCTGCATGTGCTGTCCCGTTTATCACAAGATCCACAACCCCGAGCCTTTCGTTTGGACAGGGACCGGGCTGGGCAGGCACATCATTTAGCCAGATTGCATCTGCCCGTTCAAAACTGCATTTTTCGGTTACCGGTACCATCATAACTGCCATCGTACCGGACATCACGCCAAATGTCCCGGTCGTGACCACATCCACATCATCAACAGTCACTTCTTTTCCATCACGTACCATGGACTTGAGTTCGGCAGCAGTCAGGATTATCGCTTCTTTGGAAGCGATTTTCTCGTTTATCTCTTCAATAGTTTTCATAGTATCTCAATTTCTTAATAGTTGTAATATCCTAACTCAATAGTCGTTACAATATCCTGATATCCTCAAGCCTGACATGAAGTCCGGAAGGCTTTTGGAAACACATATTCACAAGAGCCGTATGTGCAAGCCCTATCATACAGTTACCAGGCAGGAAATACTGGCGAGTTCCAAAAACAGGTGGCCTCTTTACGGTACTGGCGATTCCTTCGAAAGCATGGACATGATATGCCTGGACATCATGAACATCTTCTTTTCGTGCTGCCATTGGTCCAACAGTATGGCATTCAATCACGCCTGTGACCGGATTTGAGCTCAAAACCCTCAAAGCGTGATATACCGGACATCCCGGACCTGCCGGCCGGCCGGTCACGAGGTCTCCCTTTTTGATATTCCATTTTTCCACAAGGTCTGCCCTGAAAGGTACTATGAACTTCCGGGCTGATGGCTCATCCGGAAACGGAAGAAGAACAAAATCATATTCTTTTCCAGCCACATCTACACCGGAGTAAGTGATGTTTTTTGCCTGAATCGCTAGATTTTTCCGGCTCATAATTTTCTCAGGACGCACGACATTTTCTATACTGTAAAATGGACATATATCCAACTCCGTTAATCCTGCTTCAAGCCGACTAACAAAATCCGAACAGGTCTGAGAGCCACAAGCTCCACAGTTTTTCCCAGGCGGGACCCATTTATTCACTATCAATCACCTCTGTATAAAGGCTCTGGCATATCGAGAGGCCGGATAACTCCAAAGTGGTTTTTCCATCCAATTTCTTTTTTCCCGATACATACTGTACATACACCAAGTGGAGGGGCACCTCTGAGCATAATCTGATCAGGTCCTATATCCGGGTGATCGGCAATGCGCCTCAGTAGGTATCTTAAACCGGTTCCCTGAATTGCATTTGTTTCTACGATGTCAATTTTCGGGACAACTTTTCGGATACTTTCCCTGAAAACTTCCTTTTCTGCCTGGGACACCAGATCAGTCTTGGTAACAACTGCTACATCTGCGAGAGCGAGCAAAGGAGCCATTTTGAGAGGAGAGTTTGTTCCTGAGACCGCACTGACGACTGCAATCCCAAGAGAGTACGTTGTATAAGGAGTACACCTGAGACAGAGGCCTGCGCTTTCAATTATCAGGATATTTCTTGAAAGACTCTCAGCCCAGCGTAATGCGTCTTCAAGCACCAGAATTCCCATGTGATCAGGGCACACGTCTCCAGAATAGATCTTTTTCACAGGAATGTCAAACTCTTCTGCCAGTTCTTGATCTTCTGTTGCATGTACAACATCGATTTTCAGGAAGGCAGGGAGTGAACCTTCAGGGAGATTTTTTATAACCTGGCGGATCACAGCGGTTTTTCCTCCACTGGGAGGCCCGGCAATGATGAGAAGCTTCATTTGAGCTCACACCCTGTTCAACTGGAGACCTTGCCCAGTTGGAGTCATCAAAACCTTTGAAGAAGTGGAGGAAAAAGCAGCTCCCTGTCTGAGTTTTTCCCTAATTTGATGTAGCCTGTCTTCGATTAAAGCGAGATCTTCAATAAGGTGCTGCTCCTGTCCTGTCGCCTCGATCACGGAAGCAACTCCTCCATTTTTCATCACTATACGTCTGTCTGCCGTAAGGGCAAGATAAGGATCGTGTGTTACAAGGATAACTGCCTTGTTTCCTCCCTGAAGAGACTGAATGACACGATCTTTGAAGATACCTGCATTTTCGATCTCATCAAGCAAAAGTATTGGGGTATCGCCGATCACAAGGGCATCTGCGATCATAAGAGACCGGGTCTGCCCTCCTGATAAACCACTCATCCTGCTGTTAAGGCTGATCGCTTCACCTGTAAATGTATTTGCAAGAGCTATTGTCTCTTCAAGTAAATCTTCCCTACCTGGTTTCCGTGCTCTAATATGCATTAGCAGGAATTCTTTTACTGAGAGATCTGCCAGACAACGTGTGTTCTGGGTTATCATGGCAATTGGTTTGAAGGCTGGTTCCCGTACAAAAGATTCCGGAGGTTCTTCACCATTGATAAGAATCCTCCGACCTGTTACAGTATCTCCCTGCGCAAGGGTTTCAATATCATTAATTAGAGCTGTTTTTCCTGAACCAGTTGGGCCTACAATTGAGAGGGTATTCCCTGGCTTTATTTCTATGTTTTCAAATCCTTCCTGTTCTCCTAGTCTGTTTTTCCCAGATTGAATGGTAAGAGTGAATTGTTCTGTCATGTACACAATTGTGAAGATTTGAGATTTATAAGCCTTTCCACAAAACAGAAGCTTTTGTCCTTAAACGCCAAAATAGTAAGAAATTATATCCTTATTAGGAAACATAAATGAAGAAATTGGGAAGAATAGATTAATTCAGACCTACAATTTTCCCTCGACAACAGTTTTAGGAAATTATTACAAGACTTAGATGGAAAAACGGTTATTTGCTCCTCTAAATTGTGCTGAAATTGATCCAATGTGCTTAAATGTCTTTATAAGGTGTTAGGTCACAGCCAGTGCAAAATAGGCACATTGTTCGGGATTTATCGACACAGAGTGACTCACGGTCAAGCATATCCTTCAACATACCCCCCAGTTTTAAAAGCCGTGCAGTGTCTGGCCTAGTTATCCTCACACCTTTCCTTAGAGGATGGGGAGAAATAGGTCTGAGAATTGGAATTATACATCGGCTCGTAAGGAGTTTGATACCCTTTCGGACGTTTTCATCACTTTCCCCAAGGCCGATTATGAAGTTCGAAGAGACCCGATTTCTACCGAAAATACTCACTGCGATGTCGAGAGCATCAAGAACTGTGTAAAGCGAGAGATCAGGGCAAAAACGGCGGAAAAGCTCAGGGTCCATAGTCTCAACATTGTATTTTATCTCACATGCGCCTGCAGAATAAAGTTCTTCTGACGAACCTGTTGTGGGATAGACCGAAACTCCTACTGGAAGATCGTACTCACGTGTAAGCTGTTTTATGATACTTGCCGCCCTCTCAACTTCCTTTTTTGGTGAAACAGCTACACCACTGGTAAGGGAAATCGCCTTCAGTTCACCTGTTGCATAAGCTTCCTCAACCATCTGGAGAACCTTTGTACTGTCCTTTATCCCGCCATTCATTTTCGGTACTGGACAAAACTGGCAATCGTATACACATTTTTCAGATAAAGTAATGTAGGCCTGTTCCGGACAATGACAAAGCGGACGTTCAAGTACTCCCCTGGCAATTACATCATCATCTTTAACAATTACCACATGCTCATCTTCCGGCATTACATGCAAAGGAGACACATCATTGATAGTAAGCCTCACTCTTTGATTTCCAGACTTCAGAAAGATTGAGGAGCCACCCGCGCCAGGTCCGGCTGTAGCCTTGCTCTCAAGCTTGTCAGGAAGAAGGGATTTATCGACCTGAGCACTCCCTATGCTTAACAGGGCTGCCTTAATATTTGTATTCAGTTCCTTGTCCATAATTATGCACTTCAGAAAGCGAAACACTCAGTGTATTTGCTTAGTACAGTCACAGTGTACCAATTAGTGTTTACAATCGTAAACTGAATCCATTAACAATTGTGAACTGTGTAATATTAACAATCGTGAACTTAAAAAGGTTATGATTGGTTCCAATTAATTATAAAATCTGAATATTAAAGATCGAAAAAGATCTATTTTGTCTCGGTTTGATCTCAAGCTCTGACTTAGAAGTTCTCTTGCAAATATTATAGGGAAGCTTTTAAAGAAAAATTTCAGGCACTATTTGCCTTAAAAGGCAGATTTTGCCTCAAAAAATAGGTTTAAATATTAGAAACAAGTATGATGAGTTGCTTGTTCACAATTGTGAATTAATGATGCCAGGGTGGCGGAAAGGCTACGCAATGGACTGCAGATCCATTTTATCCTGGTTCGATTCCAGGCTCTGGCTTAAAAGTTTTCTCAAAAATCTTAGAGAAAACTTTTAGCAAGAAAGTTTTAGGATTTTTTACTCTTGGGAGATTTAAACAACAGTAATTAATAGTAAAAACAGGTACTTACGACCTTATTGAGTATGTTGATATTTAAGCAACCTAAATCTGATGCTCTAAATCTGATACTAGTACTGTGATTCCGAAGTAGGTTCATAAAATTTGACTTTTGAATAGATCCGAAGATCACAGATTTTTCCAGAAAATAAAGAATTGATTTTGGAATCGAGGCACTAGCAACTTAAATCTGGTACTATTGATTTCTTTTTTCAACTGTGTAAGTTTGAATCTATTATGAGAAAAACAAACTTCTATTCAACGGGATTCAAAATGACTGATATTGAAGTTAGAGAATTAGTGCCGTCCGAATATAGAGAATGGAATTTGCTTGTAGAAGAAACTCGACCTGGCACGCTCTTTCACACAAGTGATTGGTTGGAAACTTACAGAGAGGTTCTTTCAAAGGATCTTAGAATTTATGGTTGTTTCCGAAGCGATGAGCTTGTAGGTGGATGCCCCCTTTTTGTTAAAAACTTCAAAGGGATCCTCAAAATGGCATCTTCAACCACTAATATGACTGATTACTGCGGACCTCTTATAAAAGAAAATTCCAGAGCCAAAACAAGCAAAAGAGTACAGGAAACTCATGAAATCTTTGACGCACTCAGAAAATTCCTATGCAGACAGGGTTTTGATAGTATTCACCTGAGATTCTCTCCGGGAATTGAGGATATCAGACCATTCACCTGGAATGGATGGGACTCAAAAGTTCATTATACTCATCATCTGGATCTAAAAGAAAATGTTGATAGTAAGATTTCAAGAACAATCCGGAAGGATCTCAAGTCTGCATTAAAGGCAGGACTTGAGACAAAGATATGGAATGATCTTGAAACTTACTATAATCTGTTTTCCAAAATATATGAGAGGCAGAACCTAAAACCACCATTACCTAAAAGGTTTTTCGAAAAAGTTTTTGACCTTATTCAAAAAAAGGATATCGGGTACATGCTTGTTTCCGAAACTCCCGAAGGAGAAGCCGTTGCAGCACATTTAACGCTTTATGGAAAAGAAAGCACAATTGCCTGGTCTTCTGCCCGAAACCCGGCTTTTAGCTTGAGAGGATCCAATGCTCTTCTTTACTATAACGAGTTTCTTGACTTGCAGTCAAGAGATTTCGAATACATGAATGTCATGGCAGGAAATGTCCCCAGGTTTGCAGATTATATCATGGGCTTTTCTCCTAAACTCGTTCCTTACTACAGTGTAACCTTAGAGAGTAAGAAGTATTTAATTCTCAAGGCTTTATACAA
>JAMXLQ010000148.1 GCA_024280975.1 Methanosarcina sp. | reverse complement strand
TATCGATGCCAAGAATATGGGAATTTTACGGGACCGTACTCACCGCGAACTTACCGATGAAGAAATTCAGAAGATTGCTGACACCTACCACGCCTGGCGTGGAGAAAAGGTTGAGAGTAGGGAATATGATGATGTAGCCGGTTTCTGTAAGGCTGTAACTCTTGATGAGGTTAAGAAATACGATTATATCCTGACCCCTGGCCGTTATGTGGGTTTTGAGGAAACCGAAGATGACGACGAGGAATTTGGGGAAAAATGGAGAGACTGACTGCTAAACTTTCGGAGCAGTTCAGAAAATCTGAAGAGCTGGAGAGGAAGATAAAGGAGAATCTGGCAGGGCTTGGGTATGAAATCTAATTCAAGTTAGTAGAATCTGAAATCCTTGAGCTATGAAAGGTTCCCACTAAAAGTAAAGAAAAACTAAACTTACAAACGAAGCTTAAAAACTAAGTTTTTAAACACATGCTGCTACAATGAATATTAAGAAAAATATAAAATTATAGATAAGCGGAGGACATGGCTATGAGTCCTGATACTGGGAACAAATTCACTGAAGGGAAAGATTACTCGCTTTCCCGCTATCTAAAACCCGATACTCCGGAAACAAAGAAAATTAAAAGTCTGCAAGGAAAGGAGTACGAATACAGCGATTATCTGGGAACTATTGAATACTTGATTGCAAGATATTTTTATGAAAATGACCGAAAAATAAAGGACAAAGATGCAGTAGCAGCATTAAATAACATCAAAAATAACTACAATAAAAAAATCTCTTTTTTTAAGCAGGGTCTTGAGATAGAAATAATTGAAAACCTGATAGAGCTTCTTGAAGATGAACCAATAAGCCATCACGAGTTCAAACTAGCAATCGACTACGTTCTGGAGGTTATCGATAACAGGTCCTGGATGGAAGACGAACAGGCGTACATGAAGTGGGCCACTTATGCTATGGGGCTTTTCACCGAAAAAGAGAGTGAAGAGTACGAAAAAAGCATCAAAAAGTTTGCTACCAAAATAGGCCTGTCAAGCAAACATGCAGATCTCATGCTTATGAAAGGAGATGAGGAAGATTATTTCGAATTTGTAGAAAACTACGGAGCAGAGGGCAGGGAAGGACTAACTGAAGAGGAACTGGTAGCCGAAATGGAAAAAAAGTTCCTCTCAATGCCAGAGAACGAAAAATTTGATTTCCTGCTGGAAAACGGCCCTGAGTTTTATGAACTCGTAGGCCTCTATATCTCAGATCTGTCCGAAAAAGGCAAATTTGATAAAATCCAGGACCTGTACAGAAAGCTTACTGAAAAATACGATGACTTCCTTTACCTGTATGTTTACATGGGAGGAGTCTATGTCGAAAAAGACCCTGCCCTTGCTAAATCCTACTTCGAAAAAGCTCTGGAAACTCTGAATAGACTCGATGAACTTTCGGATTCTACCCGAGAAATGTTAAGAGCTAATTTCCTCAATCTTATAAATAAATTAAAATGATTTTTCGGGAAACTCCGTCAGAAATCATACAAATATTCGGTTGGCAGAGAAAATAAATGAAAGAGCCGGGAAAGAAATTTGGTGAATCAAAAACAGAGGAGCCGTAATAACTGTCTTTAGCGTGTCTAGTCCACTCGCCAAGCGAGCGGCTTTTCCCACCCGAGTTTCGCTTCGGGATCACAGAAAATCTCCGACTTTCTGGGAGTTGCGATGTAATCGCAACAGCACGAAGTCCTTTTCGCTGCGCTCAAGAGGACTAATTCATAGTTTGAACAAAAAACCATGTCCTTGAAAACGGAAATTCAAGGGCTATACGTTTTTACAGTTTAGGTTATTCTGACTGAATGTGTTTATGAGATTTTCAGAGCGGTTAAGGTACTTTGAGAGCATGTTTAATGTAACTGACCTGGCTCGCCCTCTAAACTCAATGCTCAGGTTGAGAATAATCAAGCTTTTCTGCGAAAAGTTTTAACTTTTTCAGTTTCCAAATCGTGTAGAATGAAATTTGAAAAATAGCAGTACTAATATGATCATTAAAAGTTTTAAGCAGGCTCAAAATTTTTAAGTGGACTCGGCGGGATTCGAACCCGCGGCCTTTACGTTGCGAACGTAACGATCTTCCCCTGATCTACGAGCCCTTTTGAAGAAAGGAGAATATGAAAGATAGTTTTTCCGGACGTGTTGCCCGGGTCTCTTCTCCTCTTAAATACGGTAGGCTTCCACAACCTGAACGTTTTCAACGCCGGAAACTTTTGCAAAGGCTTCTTCTGCAGGCTCAGTTCCGCCTTCTTCATCATTAACAATTAATGTCACAATCAGAGCCTTCAAGCCAAAAGCGATCGGCTCTTCAACAATATCTCCGTGAAGGTCGGCCCCTGCTGGAATTACGCCTTTTATCTTCTCTTTCAGCTCTGCAAGGTCAGTGTCAACGCTTTCTGGCATAATTTTAATTTTTGCTGCAACATCGCCCATTACGATTCCTCTTAGACTTTCATCTGATATTTTGATCGAGTTTAATCTCATTTGTACATTAGGCATTAAATATCATTCGGGATTTTACTTGAATCAGGGTGCCTTGTATCCGCACTTGGGGCAGGTGTATACATTACCCTGCTGCCTACAGCTTAAACATCTTCCAATTTCTGATCCGCACTGTGGGCAGGGGAACTTTACATAGCCCTTTTCCACGAGGCGAATTCCGCACGAAGTACAGTACTCAATTTTCTGTGCTGACATTTTTTTTCTCCTTAAAAGTTACTTCAGGTACTAAATTTTGTAAAGAGTATCCGATGAATCAGGCGCCTTCCTTTGGCATCAAGCTTCTGCTTTCTGGCACCTTTGTTAATATTAGCAGATTTAATGAACTGAATTTAATTAATGCTTTTGGATATGCTTTGCTTCTGCCCTAGTCATATACGATCTACAATTTAAATATTCCCCTTTACCACAGTGCTTAGTACAGGCTTCCCATACACAGCCTGAATGACCCTCTCCGAAAATTTCCCGTTTACAATCAGGCATTCCATTCGGTTTTTCAGAAGAAACTCCGGCAGGGCAAAATCAATACAGCTTACATGATTCCCTGTAAAGCTGGCAGCAGAAATTTCCCGGACTAATTTCCCGTTCCTGAATATGCCATCTACATCCGTAGCTTTTATTAACAATGCTCCAGTCTGCTTTGCAACCCAGGCAGCAATAGTATCAGAGGTTACGTCCCATGTATGAGGCAGAGGATCTTTGCTTCTCAGGAGCTTATATGGAAAAAGAACAGAAACACCCTGAGGCAGATTCTCTATCGAATCTATACCCAAGACGCAGCTTTTGTCCTGAAGATAGCAGGCATATTGCTCCATACCAAGTATGGCCATCCAATGGGCTGCGTCGGCACTCAGGGAAAAACTCTCATCGGTCTTTCTTACGGCATCAGCAAAAATGCCTCCTCCGGGTACTATGAGAACGGGAAAAGACAGTCTTTGGGACGAATATCCTCTGTCTGAAATTTTCGGATTTTCTGAGCCAAATTCCTCTATCAGCCTGTCCACAAGCTCGGGAGCCTCTTTTATAAGGCTTCCCCCAACTTTGAGAACTACTCTCATAGGTTTCCTTTCAGGTTTTTCATCCACAGGTACTTTCACCTCTATTCACATGCCTCAAAACCTTGACCACAACTATTAAGCCGGTTGATCAAAACCGTTGCGCCGGTTTATCACGCCGATATTGTCGTTTTCGCTCAAGCCTTTTTTGAAAAGGCTTGCGGGCAAGCAGTTTTTTAAAAAGGCTTGCAGTCAAGCAGTCTGGCAGCCGCATATGCTGGAAAAACTTTTGAGATCTCTTCTCCCCAGATTTCGGACACCGAAATGCATTCAAAACCAAGCCTTTCTGCAGCTTCTTTTATCAGAAATTCCCCAAGGCCTGCAGCTATTATTCTTTTTAGTCCGTTCCTTTCTGCAACCTCGGAAATCGCTGCAGCCAGGGTAGAGACCTGTTTTTCCTTTACCTGAGCCGCAATTCCATAGATTTCTTCTTCCCGGATTTCGGAAAGGTCTGCACAGACTAGCCTTGCGAGCCTGCGCATAGCCTCGATTTTGCTTCTGCCTGCTCCGTCAGCGGTTTCACATGTATACATGCTTTCATTGATTTCTCCAAGCAGGAGATAAGCATCCGCAGTCGTGGCAAAGAGTTCGGAGGCTGTCCTGCACCAGCCCCTTTCAAGCTTTACTTTTTCGAGAAGTGCGGCAAGATTTGTCCGGAGTGTGCCTGCATATACGAGTTCACTCCTGACCAGCCGCTCAAAATCAGTAAGCCCAGCTTTATGTTCACCTGACAGGATAGGGATAATGTCACTTGTAGTACTTCCCACGTCCACAAAAATACAATCTCCTCTCTCTTTTCCTATCAGTCTGGCTGAAGCTGCCCAGTTGGCAGCAGCAAGTTCTCTTACATTGTCAGTTTCATTCTGGAATCTTCCCATACTATTTACATACGACACTTTTGAGAGTTTAAAAGCAGAGTCAACACATGATTTTATAAAGCGGATGCCCTGTTCCTTATCTTCAAAGCAATCTGCAAGTTCACCGGTCATAACAACAGTAACTCTTTCAGGCTGCAGCCGTTGTGCGATTTCCTTCAAGACCTCCGGAAGCCTCGTATTTTTCCAGAGAGGCAAATAATGCAGTTCTACAATCGTTCCGTCCGAGGAGGCAAGTTTAGTATTTGCTCCTCCAATATCAAGCCCGATAATCTTCGAATTCATTTTTGAGCCCTTTGTCCATTTTTTTCTTCAATCATTCCCGTGTTCTTCCCTTTTCTAGCTTTTCAGCCTGTCACATACCTTTTAAGCTCTCTCAAAAAGCTCACCAAGTGCATCCTTTGAAAAACGATATTCTCCTTCAGTATGTACTGAGTCAGGCAGTTCTCCAAATTTATTTTTCAAAAGCAAGTCCCCAACTTCCTCTTGCATAACACGGCTGATCCCAAAAAGCGAAGCAGTGGGTCTGGGGTTTACGTCCACTACATACGGTAAGTCAGCAAGTATGATATCTACGCCCACATACCCAAAACAGTTCAGGCATTTGACTGTGGAGATTGCGGTGTCATGGAGTTCCTCCCTCCTTGGAGTCTGGTAAGGCGTGAGGCTTCCATTATATTTTATGCCAAAGCCTCCTGTTTTCCCATCTTCACTGGCTTCGACTTCCTTTTCGCCAAACTCTATGAACTGGCGATTTACAGTAAGAGGAAGTGGTTTTTTTCCCGCGATAAGGCTGACGCTTAGGTGTATTCCTTCGATATACTCGCTTGC